>DASZDI010000108.1:0-4029 GCA_035942135.1 Solirubrobacterales bacterium
GGAGATGGAAGATGAGCGACCCGAGTGAGAACCTGAGCGGATCGACCGGGGACGTCGAGCAGCTGCTGGGTGACGCGCTGCGGCCGATCGAGCCGCCGGAGCGCCTGTCGGGCCGCTTCGAGGACACGATGGCGGCGATCACCCAGGCGGCCGCCGAGGAGCTCTCCGACTGGGCCGAGGAGCTCTCCGAGGAAGAGCTGCGGGCGCTGCGCGACCCGCGCAACTGGGTGCGGCCGGTGGTCGCCGTCGGCGCCGGCGGGGTGGCGACCGGGGCGCTGGTCCTGCTCGAGCTGCGCCGCCGCGGGCGCAGCCGCAGTCAGAGCGGCCTACGCTCGCTTACCGACGGGCTTCGCTCGCGGCTTTGAGCTCCGCGGTTCCTCGGTCGCCTCCGCGGCGACTTCGGGATCGCGCTTCTTCGCGGGGGGCCGACGCTTTCGCGGCGGCCGGTTTGGACGCGGCGTCCCCGCCGCCGCGGCGAAGCCGAGCAGACCGAGCGTGAGGTGCAGCGCTTCGTTGCCGCCGTCGGCCGGGAGGAAGCCGAGGACCAGGTCGCCGCTGCCGATCGCCCATCCCCAGACCGCGAGCGCGGTGAAGAGGACGCCGGCGGCGAGGGCGAAGGCGCGCGAGGAGGCCCCGGCCAGGAGCAGGCCGAGGGCGCCGACGAGGAGGTAGAGGACGTTGAGCCAGGCGTTGACGCGAAGGAAGCCGAGCGCCTCCTCGACCGTCCCGGAATCGCCGAAGGAGGCGGAGTAGAAGAAGCCGAGGATGCCGAGGACGACGAGGAGCGCCCCGACGACCGCGGCGTAGAGACGGGCAGGGCTGGCGGCCTCCATCGGCGGCGATTGTAGGCTGCTGAGCCCGATGGCCGAGACCTGTTACCGCCACCCCGACCGCGAGACCGGCGTCTCCTGCTCCTCCTGCGGCCGGCCGATCTGCCCCGACTGCATGACCCCGACCCCGGTCGGGATGCGCTGCCCCGAGTGCGCGAGCCAGCGGACGAAGGTGGTGCGGGGGGTCGGCCAGCAGGAGGGGTTCCGCCGCTCGCCGGCGACCTACGTGCTGATCGCGCTCAACGCGATCGCCTTCCTGATCGAGATCGGCACCGGCTCGGGGGGCATCGGCGAGATGGGGGGCAGCGTCGTCCGCGACTTCGCCCTCTTCGGCCCCGCCGTCGCCGACGGCGAGTGGTACCGCCTCGTCACCAGCGGCTTCCTCCACGCCAGCATCATCCACATCGGCTTCAACATGTTCCTGCTCTACATGCTGGGACGGCTGCTGGAGCCGTCGCTGGGGACGCCGCGCTTCCTCGCCCTCTACTTCGCCTCGCTGCTGGCGGGCTCGTTCGGGGCGCTGTTCCTCGAGCCGAACGCCTTCACCCTGGGTGCCTCGGGGGCGGTCTTCGGCCTCGCCGGCGCCACCTTCATCATCGCCCGCGGCCGCGGCATGGACGCGCTCGCCGGGGAGATCGGCTTCCTCATCCTCTTCAACCTCGTGCTCGGCTTCCTGCTGCCCAGGATCAGCGTCGGCGGCCACGTCGGCGGCCTGGTCGGGGGCGTGCTCTGCGCCCTGGCGATCGTCGCCGGCGAGAGGGGCGCCTTCGGCCGCAACCGCCTGCCCCTGGAGCTGCTGGCGATCGCCGCCATCGGCGTCGCCGCGGCGGTCGGCGCCCTCGCCGTTGCCTGAGTCAGCCGCTCGGCGCCGGTCGCGCCGGTGCCCGCAGGGCGACGAAGCCGACGTTGCCGGGCGGGTCGACGAGGTCGGGATGGAGGACGTGCCCGAGCAGCTCGACCCCGTCGACCAGGCGCGGGCCCGGGTTCGCGAAGACGGTCCCCTCGACCGCGTAGAGGCGGGTCGCGCCGAGCCCCGCGATCCGCTCCCAGTGCTCCATCGCCTGCGCCTGCGCGTTCTCCAGCGAGGCGTCGGGCACGACGACGACCACGTCGGCGCGGAGGCTTTCCAGCTCCCCCCAGCCGACGGAGGCGGGGTTCAGCCCCGGGTCCCCGGCGATGTCCACGCCGCCGGCGATCGAGATCATCTCCGGGATCCAGAAGCCGCCGACGCGGGGCGGGTCGAGCTGCTGCAGGGCGATCACCCGCGGCGAGCCGGTCCCGGCCACCGCGGCGCGCACCGTCGCCAGCCGCCCCTCGAGTTCCCCGCGCAGTTCGTGGGCGTGGTCTTCGAGCCCCGTCGCCTCACCCAGGAGCACCACCTCTTCGAGCATCTCGCTGAGCGTTGCGACTCTCATTGTCCGTTCAATATCGCACTAAGGGGAAGGCCGGCTAAAGCCCGAGTGCCTGGACAGCTATATTCACGTGGCCGAATGGCCGAGGACGTCCCAGCCCGAAGTACCGGGCCGCATAACCGATGAGCGTCCTGCTGCTCGTCCTTCTTGCGCTGCTGATCCTGATCAACGGCTTCTTCGTCGCGGCCGAGTTCGCCCTCGTCCGCACCCGCCGCGGCAAGATCGAACAGGCCGTCGAGGAGGGCGAGACCGGGGCCGAGGCCGTGGTCGACCAGCTCGACCGCATCGACGAGTCCCTCTCCGCCTGTCAGATCGGGATCACGATGGCCTCGATCGCGATCGGCTTCCTCGGCGAGCCGGCGCTGGCGAAGCTGATCGAGCCGGCCCTCGGCGGGCTCTCGCACGCCGCCGCGGCGGGGATCGCCCTGGCGATCTCCTTCGCCTTCGTCACCGCCCTCCACATCTCGATCGGCGAGCAGGTGCCGAAGATGCTGGCGATCGCCAAGCCGGACCGGACCGCGCGGCGCGTCTCGCGGCCGCTCAGCTGGTTCGCCAAGGCGACGGCGCCGATCACCAAGGCCCTGAGCGTGGTCTCCAACGCGACGGTCCGCCTCTTCGGCGTCGACCCCGGCGACCTCGAGGAGCGCCATACCTCCGAGGACCTGAAACAGATGATCGAGGGCTCGCGGCTGGGGGGGACGCTCGACCCCGGCGAGGCGGGCATGCTCGGCGGCGTCTTCCACCTCCACGAGCAAGAGGCGCGCGAGGTGATGACGCCGATCCCGGCGGTCGTCACCGTCAACTCCTCGGAGACCGTCGAGGCGGCGCTGCGGCGCTGCGTCACCTCCGGCCACACCCGCCTGGTCGTGATCGAGGACGACAACCCCGACCGGGTGAAGGGGATCGTCCACAACAACAGCCTCGCCCGGCTCTACATGAGCGAGGGCCCCGACGCCTCCCTCGACACCGTCATCCGCGACGCCCTGATCGTCCCCGAGACGCGCCCGCTCGACGACCTTCTGCACGACCTGCAGGTGCAGCGGACCTCGCTCTCGGTCGTCGTCGACGAGTACGGGCGCACGGTCGGGATCGTCACCGTCGAGGACATCCTCGAGGAGGTGGTGGGGGAGATCGAGGACGAGACCGACCCCCGCGCCGCCGCCTTGCGCAAGCTCACCAACGGCGACTACTTCGTGCGCGGCCATGTCTCCCTCGGCGACCTCGCCGATGCCGGGATCGAGCTCCCGGTCGACACCGACGCCTACAACTCCGTCGGCGGCTACGTCTTCGGCGAGCTCGGCCGGCTGCCGAAGCGCGGCGACTCGATCCTCACCAACGGCTACACGATCCGGGTCGAGGCGGTGCGGGAGAACCGCATCGAGGCGGTCCGGATCAGCGGCGGTTCCGTCCGCCCGGCTGCCTAGTTTCTCCGAGCAACCCGCGACACGCTCGAATGCTGGAGGTATCGCATGTGGGTTGTACGCCTGACCGACAAGCAGCTTGAGGTCCTACGAGCGCTGCTGCGCTCCGAGGAGCATCTCGGTCCGGCCCTGAGGGGCTCGATCGAGGCCCTCGACCTCGCCCGCTGGGACGACCTGCCCGACGCCACGCTGCCGTGGGACCGCGTATCCGAGCTCGCGGCCCTGCAGGAGTGCGGCGAGGCGGACGTGGTGTGGGACCTCGCGACCGGCATGCCCGCGCGCGAGATCGCGACCCGCCGCGCCGACGCGGCCTAGGCCGGGTAGAAGCCGCCGCCGTTCTTCGCGCCGAGGCGGCCCCCGGCGACC
>DASZDI010000109.1:0-2342 GCA_035942135.1 Solirubrobacterales bacterium
CGCTCCGCCCACTCGTAGCAGCTGGGGTCGAAGTTGTCGTCGATCCAGGCGATCGCCCGGTCGCCCGCATGGTCCTCCAGGGCCGCCAGCTTCCAGTGCGCGCCGCCGCTCCTCGGCACCGTGTCGAAGCCGATGTGGGGCAGCTCGGGGAGGCCGAGCAGCTGGGGGAGGTAGAAGTTCGCCTTGTCCTCCCAGCCGCTCGCCCAGACCAGCTCGAAGTGCTCGGCGAGGCGCAGCAGCCGCGTGCCGGCGACCAGCGAGATGCAGTGCGGGACGCCGTCGACGAGCTGCAGGTGGGTGTGGGGCGGCCGCTCCTCGAAGCCGAAGAGGCTGATGACGCCGTCGATATCGACTGCTAGAAGCGGTCTACCAGCGGTAGTGCGCAAATGCTTTGTTCGCCTGGGCCATGCGGTAGATGTCGTCTTTCCGCTTCCAGGCGCTGCCCTGCTGCTGATTGGCGTCGAGGATCTCGCCGGCGAGACGCTCGGCCATCGAGTACTCGCGGCGGGCGCGGGCGAACTGGACCAGCCAGCGGACCGCGAGGGTGCGGGCGCGGCGGGCGGGAACCTCGACCGGGACCTGGTAGGTGGCGCCGCCGACGCGGCGGGAGCGGACCTCGAGGACCGGGGTCAGCGTTTTGATCGCCGACTCGAGAACCTCGACCGGGTCTTCGCCGCTGCGCTCGCCGACGATCGCGAGGCTGTCGTAGACGATCCGCTCGGCAAGGCTTTTCTTGCCGTCGCTCATCACCTTGTTGATCAGCTGCTGGACGAGACGGTTGCGGTGTCTGGCGTCCGGCTCGATCGGCCGAATCTGTGCTGCTGAGCGGCGGGGCATTACGAAGCTTTGACGCCGTAGCGGGAGCGGGCCTGCTTGCGGTCGGAGACCCCGGCCGCGTCGAGGGTGCCGCGGACGACCTTGTAGCGGACGCCCGGCAGGTCCTTGACTCGACCACCCCTGATCAGGACCACGGAGTGCTCCTGGAGGTTGTGCCCCTCGCCGGGGATGTAGGTGGTGACCTCCATGCCGTTGGTCAGCCGCACACGAGCGATCTTCCGCAGAGCCGAGTTCGGCTTCTTCGGCGTCACCGTCGCCACACGGGTGCAGACGCCGCGCCGCTGCGGGGCGGCTACGCCCTTCTTGCGACCCTGGCCTGACTTGAGGCCCGGCGTCGTGGTCTTCTTCTTCGGGCGCTTGCGGCCCTTCCTGACGAGCTGATTCGTATTCGGCACGGCCGCGCATAGTAGAGCAGTCCGGCCAAGACCATCCCTCCGGCTGCGGCGAGCTCGGCGTAGAAGCCGTCCTCGAGCACCGCGGAGGCCCCCGCGAAGCGGGACGTCTGGCTTCCCTCGTCGAGGCCGGCGGGGAGGTCGACGAGGAAGATCACGGCGAGGGAGAGGAGCCCGAGGGCGGCGACCAGGAGTCCGAGCCGGCGGCGCTCCCGGCGCAGCGCCGCGAGCCCGAGGACCGCCGCCAGGGCCCCGATCGGCACCAGCAGGTAGGCGTGGGCCTCGCCGGCGGTGCGGACGTCGGTGGTGGGGGCTCTCGCGTCGCCGGCGAGGCCGGCGTACCCCGGCTGCCCGATCTCGACCGCTCGGTAGTCGACGAACTGGGAGGCGACGAGACAGGCGCCGGCGGCGACCAGGACCGCCGCGGCGGCTCGGCCGGGGGGGATCGCCCGGCTTGCGGCGGTGGCCGCCCGCACCGACAAGGTGCAGGTCCTGCGCACCAGGCGTTCCCCTCTGGCCACCGCGTGGAAGAGGAAGGCGAGGAGGGGGCGCAGGCGCGGGCCGAGCCAGGCGGCGCTCCGTCGCGCCGCGCGCAGGGAGCGGTGGCGCGCCCTCAGGAGGACCGGATAGACGCGCTCGAGCCCGCGGTTGCCGACCCGGTCGACCTGTCGAGACCACCTGCGGAGCCGCATCGGCAGCCCCCGGAAGCGGGCGCCGATGCGCCCTCGTTTCGCTGCTATCATCGCCCGTCGCTCAGGCAGTTTTTTCGCAGGACGCTTCGCCGGGCCCGCTGGGGCCTTTTTTATGGGCTTAGCCGGTTTGCGCGAATCCCGTTTCGAGCTGGGTTGCTTCCGCTTCACACCAGACCTGCTTCAGAACAAGGACCGAACTTAGGAACCATGGCACGCAGCTTTCCCCTAGAGAAGACCCGGAACATCGGGATCATGGCGCACATCTACGCCGGCAAGACGACGACGACCGAGCGCATCCTCTACTACACCGGCCGCACCCACAAAATGGGCGAGGTCCACGAGGGCGCTGCTGTCATGGACTGGATGGAACAGGAGCATGAGCGCGGGATCACGATCACCTCCGCCGCGACCGCCTGTGAGT
>DASZDI010000110.1:0-5939 GCA_035942135.1 Solirubrobacterales bacterium
CTGCACTCCTCCGGCGAAGCGGAGCAGGCCTATGTCGTGGTCCGCGGCAGCGGCACGATGTCGGTCGCCGGGGACACGCAGGAGGTCGCCGAAGGGGATCTGATCCTCGTCCCGCCCGCCACCGAGCACTCGATCGGCAACGACGGCGGGGCCGAGCTGACCTGCGTCTCGATCCAGTCGCCGCCGGTGGCCGCCGCCGAGCTGTACAGCGATCAGCTGGCAGAGGTGGCCGGCTACGACGAAGACGACGAGTTCTGAGGTGCGACGGGCGGCGCATATAGGCGTCCTCGGTCGCTCCCGTGCAGAGCACGCCACGCTCCCTGCGTCCTTGATCTGCTTGGTTTTCGCGGCCGTTCTTAGTTCAACCGTCTTTTCGCCCGGCAGCGTATCCACTCCGATAAGTGCGGAGGAACTCCTCGGAGAGTGGCTCTTTGCCCGGGGCGTACCGCGCGGCGACGGTGAGGCGGCGGACCAGGTCGGCGTGGATGCCTTCGCTCTCCTCGGCGCCGCGCTGGGCGGCTCCGAGCAGGTAGCCGAGCTGGAGGTTGGCGGGGCCGCCGGGCTCGACCCGGGCGCCGGCGTTGAGCTCGGTGGCCGCCGCGATCATCGCTTCGCCGACGCGGGCGAGGTCGCCGCTGGTCTGGTTGCGGGCGAGGCACTCGCTGATCGGCGTCTCCCCGTCGAGCCGCACCTCACCCGGGGCGTCCGCCAGCGCTTCTTCGTAGGTCGCGGCCCCTTCAAGGCAGGCGACCGGCGTCGAGTCGTCCTCGTTGCCGCAACCGAAGGCGGCAAGGGAGAGGCAGGCGAACAGCATGACGGCGATGACGCGCATCGCCTAATCCTAGGTGCGCCTGTCCTTTTGGTCGGATAGCGGCCCAAAGGACGGGCACACTCCTGGCGGCGGGTAGCCGAGAGGAGGGTCAGTCGCCGGCGACGCGGGCGGAGACGCCGCCGGTGGACATCTGGGAGATGCCGCCGGGCGGTCCGGCCGGTGCTTTCGGGGCCGAGTTGGGTTTCTTGCGGCGCGTCCCCTGTTTGAGGTCGGTGAAGTTAACCGGGAAGACTTCGACCCATTCGGCGATCTTGAACTCGGGAACGATCGCGTGGTTCCAGGAGAGGTGGAGGTGGTGGCCGCAGCCGTGGCCCGCATCGCCGTCGTAGCCGACCCAGCGGAAGGGGGCGTTGGGGCGTTCCTGGAACGGCTCGGCCCAGGTGGCGAGGCGGGTGATCCCGGCCCAGGAGCCGACGCAGCCCGCCTGTGAGCTCAGCGCGACGATGTCGACGGCGAGGCCGTTGTGGTGGTCGGAGCCTTTCGTGTGGCAGCCGTCGCAGCCGGCGCGGCCGCCCTGGGGCAGCGGACCGGAGTAGCCGTCGGTGACGTAGATCGGGTACCGCTGGGCGAGCCAGCGCAGGTTGGGGATGATCCGCCGGTCGACCATGTCGCCCTCTTCATGCGGGATCGAGGCCGGGATCGGGACGATCTTGCCGGGGCCGTAGAGCAGCCTCGGCGGGCCGGGAGGGGTCGCCGCTTCGGCGTAGGCGCAGATCCCCAGCAGCGGGGCGAGGGAGAGGGCGGCGATCGCGAGGGCCCGGGCCCAGGCGGTGGCGAGGAGGCGGTGGCTCACCCCCGCCCTATCGACCGTACGACGGGGGCGCCTTGAATCCTGCAAGGGCATCGGGGGGTGAAACACGGCCGGGTAGGGTTCGATTCGTGCCGACCGTCCGCGAGGCTGCGTTCGACCTCTTCCGCGCCCACGGGATGACGACGATGTTCGGCAACCCAGGCTCGACTGAGCTGCCGATGCTGGCCGACTTCCCCGCCGATTTCCGCTACGTGCTGGGGCTGCAGGAGGCGGTCGTGGTCGGGATGGCCGACGGCTTCGCCCAGGCCTCCGGCCGCACCACCGTCGTCAACCTCCACACCGCGCCGGGGGTCGGCAACGCCATGGGGGCGATCTTCAACGCCCAGGCCAACCACTCGCCGCTGCTGATCACCGCCGGCCAGCAGGCGCGGGCGCAGATCACCCTCCAGGCGAACCTCACCAACCGCGACGCGACGCGGATGCCGCACCCGCTCGTCAAGTGGTCCTACGAGCCGCCGCGGGCCGAGGACGTGCCGTTGGCGCTGGCGCATGGGGCTCACCTCGCCGGGCTGGCGCCGCGGGGCCCGGTCTTCGTCTCGCTGCCGATGGACGACTGGTACGCGGAGGTCGACGAGGCCGACGCGCGGGCGGCGATCGAGCGCCGCGTCAGCGGCCGCGCGGTCGCCGATCCGGAGGCGGTGCGCGCCCTGGCCGAGCGCCTCGACGCCGCCGTCGATCCTGTCCTCGTCGCCGGCCCCGACATCGACGCCGCCGGAGCCTGGGACCTCGCCGTCGCCCTCGCCGAGCGCCAGCGGCTGCCGGTCTGGGCCTCGCCCGCCACCGGCGGCAATCGGCTCGGCTTCCCCGAGGGGCACCCGAACTTCCGCGGCGTCCTGCCGCCGGCGATCGGCCCGGTCGGGCAGACGCTCGAGGGGCACGACCTGGTCCTCGTCGTCGGCAGCTCCGTCTTCCCTTACTACCCGCACATCCCCGGCCCGCTGCTGCCCGAGGGCGCGGAGCTGGTCGCGATCACCAGCGACCCCGACGAGGCGGTGCGGGCGCCGATGGGCGAGGCGATCGTCGCCGACGTCGGGCTGACCCTGGCGGCGCTGCTGGAGGCGGTGCCGGAGTCCTCGCGCCAGGCGCCGGAGCCGAACCCGGGGCCGCAGGAGATCCCGGCGACCGATCCGCTCAACTCCTCAACCGTCCACAGCGCCCTCGCGGAAGCGATGCCCGAGGACGCGATCGTCGTCCTCGAGTCCCCCTCGAGCACGCTGGCGCTGCGCAACCAGCTCCGCATCTCCCGCCCCGGCAGCTACTACTTCAGCGCCGGCGGCGGCCTCGGCTTCGGCCTCGCGGCCTCGGTCGGCGTGCAGCTGGCGCAGCCGGACCGCCCGGTCGTCTGCGTCCTCGGCGAGGGCTCGGCCCAGTACGCGATCACCGCCTTCTGGAGCGCCGTCGCCTACAGGGTGCCCGTCACCTTCCTCGTCCTCCGCAACGAGGAGTACGCGATCCTCAAGTGGTTCGCCGAGGTCGAGCAGGTCACCGGCGCCCCCGGCCTCGACCTCCCGAAGCTCGACGTCGCCGCCGTCGCCGAGGGCTATGGCGTCAAGGCACACCGGGCGCGCGAGCGCGACGAGGTCGCCGGGGCGCTCAGTACCGCTCTCGCCTCATCGCAGCCGGAGCTGGTCGAAGTCCCGGTCGCGCCCGGCATGTCGCTCTTCTAGGACGCGCCCGCGAGGTGAGGCGGCCACGCCCCTCGGTCTCCATCGAGCCTGCGATTGACCACCTATACGGGGGTCAATCATCGGCTCGATCTGTCGTTGACGCCTTGTGGCTAAGAGTCCGCGGCCTGCGCCCGGACGACGTCGACGGTCTTCGCGTCGAGGTCGCGGATCAACGCCCGCGTCTTCGCGTCGCTCTCCATCCGCTTGTCGAGCAGCGGGTTGACGATGCCGCGCAGGGCGGAGACGTAGCGCCACCACTTCGGGACGAAGATCCGCGGCGCCCGTTCCTCGATCCCCCGCACCAGCCCGGCGCCGGCCTCTTCGGGGGTGATCCGCTTCAGCAGCCACTCGGGGCTCAGCTCTTTGATCCGGTCGGAGTCCTCCTGATTGAAGCTGTCCTGCACCAGTTTCGTGTCGACCCAGCCGAAGTAGGCAACGCTGGCGCCGGCACCGTGCGGGGCGAGCTCCACCCGCAGCGCCCGGCCGAGCTGCTCGACCCCGGCCTTGGCGACCGCGTAGGGGCTGTTGCCGAAGCCGTTGGCGAAGGCGTAGACGGAGGAGACGACGACCATCTGCCCCTGGCGCTCGACGATCTGCGGCAGCGTCGCCCGCACCGTGCGCCAGACCCCGAGCATGTCGACCTCGAAGACGCGCTCCCATTCCTCGCCGGAGATTCCACGCACGGTCGCGAACTGCTTCTGGGCGATCCCGGCGTTGGCGACCGCGACGTCGAGCCCGCCGAACTCTTCGACGACGGTGGAGACCGCGTTCATCAGCGCGCTCTGGTCGGTGACGTCGCCGCCGAGCCCGATCGCCCGCGGGCCGATCCGCTCCGCCGCCTCGGCGGCCTCCTGCGCGTCGAGGTCCAGGACCGCGACCGAGGCCCCGCGCAGGTGCATCTGCCGCGCGGTCTCGAAGCCGATCCCGCGCGCCGCGCCGGTCACCAGCGCGACCTTGCCGTTGAGGTCGTAGCGGTCCATCGGCGCCCACCCTAGTGGTCGGTCCTGGCGAGCGTGCTCAGCGATTGCTCGACGCCTAGCGTTTCCTTTGCGTGGAGTAATTGCTGCGCGCTCATAGAATCCGGTGCTCGTGCCCGGATTCAAGCCCGTCGACCCGAAGCAGTCCTTCCCCGCCCTGGAGGAGCGGGTGCTCGCGCGCTGGCGCGAGGAGGACGTCTTCGCCCGCTCGCTCGCCGCCCGCGCCGAGGCCCCGGTCTGGAGCTTCTACGAGGGCCCGCCGACCGCCAACGGCCGCCCCGGCTCCCACCACGTCCTCGCCCGCGTCTTCAAGGACGTCTACCCCCGCTACAAGACGATGTGCGGGTACCGCGTCCCGCGCAAGGCGGGCTGGGACTGCCACGGCCTGCCGGTCGAGCTCGAGGTCGAAAAGCAGCTCGGGATCTCCTCCAAGCAGGAGATCGAGGAGTTCGGGATCGCCGAGTTCAACCGCCGCTGCCGCGAGTCGGTCTTCGAGTACGTCGAGGACTGGAACAAGCTGACCGAGCGGATCGGCTTCTGGATCGACCTCGACGACCCCTACGTCACCCTCGAGGACGACTACATCGAGTCGGTCTGGTGGTCGCTGCGCAAGCTCTGGGACGACGGCCGCCTCTACGAGGGCCACAAGGTCGTGCCCTACTGCCCGCGCTGCGGCACCGCGCTGTCCTCTCACGAGGTCGCGCAGGGCTACCAGGACGTCGAGGACCCCTCTATATATGTGCGCTTCCAGTTGTTTGACGATGACGGGAGCGTGAGCAGCGAGTCGCTGCTGGTCTGGACCACGACCCCTTGGACCCTCCCCGGCAACGTTGCCGTCGCAGCGGCGCCTGAGGTGACCTACGTACGAGCGCGGATCGACGGCGAGACGGTGATTCTCGCCGAGTCGCTAGTCGAGAAGGTGCTGGGGGAGGGGGCGGAGGTGCTCGATCGGTTCGCTGGTTCCGACCTCGTCGGTCGACGCTACCTCGGCCCGGTCTTCCTCCTGGAGGATGGCGGCCCCGCCAATGCCTTCCAGGTGCTGGCCGGGGACTTCGTCACCACCGAGGACGGCACCGGCCTCGTCCACATTGCCCCGGCCTTCGGCGAAGACGACTACCGCGTCGCCGCCGAGGCAGGGATCTTCGATCCGACCGACGCCGGCACCCTCTACAACCCGGTCGGCCTCGACGGCAAGTTCGACGGGCGCGTCAGGGGCTTTGCAGATCGTTTCGTCAAGGACCCGGAGGTCACCGCGGCCCTGATCGCCGACCTCTCCTCCCGCGACCTGCTCTTCCGCGAGCAGGTCTATGAGCACTCCTATCCCCACTGCTGGCGCTGCAGCACGCCGCTCCTCTACTACGCGAAGTCGAGCTGGTACGTCGCCACCTCGCAGGCGCGGGACCAGATGCTCGCCAACAACGAGGAGATCGGCTGGCACCCCGAGCACGTCAAGCACGGCCGCTTCGGCAAATGGCTGGAGAGCAACGTCGACTGGGCGCTCTCGCGCGACCGCTACTGGGGGACGCCGCTGCCGATCTGGGAGTGCGCCGGCGAGGGCTGCGACGGCCGCTTCTGCGCCGGCTCGGTGGCGGAGCTGCGCGAGCGCGCCAGGGGCGAGGTGCCCGACGACCTCCACCGCCCCTACATCGACG
>DASZDI010000111.1:0-1620 GCA_035942135.1 Solirubrobacterales bacterium
GACGGCGACCGCCCGCCGGCCGTGGTCGGCATGGCACATCTTCGGCGCCCCCGAGGGCGACGAGCCGGTCGAGCAGGCAGGCCCGGACTCCGAGCAGGACACCTTCTGGAGCGGCAAGCCCTGCATGGCCGAGCGCTGCACCGTCGTCGTCGGCGAGGCGAGCGACGAGAGCCACTGGTCCCGGCGCTTCGCCGGCACCGAGCGCAAGGCGGTGATGGTCAAGGTCGGCGACGACGAGACCTTCTTCATCGACGACGAGGGCTTCGAACTCACCGACGAGGAGGTCGCGCTGGCGAAAAGCCGCGGGCAGGACATCAAGTCGCAGATCGGCTCGCCGGGCTGGGGCTGGAACAAGGTGACCGTCGGCCTCGGCTCCCCGCAGTTCGGCCACGCCGACCTCCCGGTGGATCGCATCGTCTCGACCGCGCACGACCAAAGCGTCTGATGGCCGAGGAGCGCCACCCCCTCTCCGATCAGGTCCTGGTCATCCTGAAGCGGGCCTGGCCGGGGGAAGTCGAAAAGGAGGATCTGATCGAGCAGTCGGGTCTCGGGCCGCAGGACCTCGACGAGGTAATGGGGGACATCCGCCGGCATGGGGAGGTCGATGAATCCGGCGAGCACTTCGCATGGCGGAACCCCGAGGCGCCGCATCGCGAGCTCGCCGCCTCGGGGCAGACCGAGCAGCCGGCCGCCGATGAGCGCGCCGAGGGAGATGCACTTCCCGACGAGCGCCTCGACCTCCCCGACCACGCGCTCGGCCGAGTTCAGGTCCAGTACCTCGTCACCGGCTCCTTCGCGCCGGGTCGCAACCCGAACGACGAAGGGCTGAAGGCACGGTCGGCCAAAATCGGCGAGGAGATAGGCAACGTCCTCGGCCAGGCGATGCCCGGCCTCGGTGCCAACGTCGCCCCCCTCAAGGCATACGTCTTCGACAAACCGCGCGTCCTGTTCGACGCCACCGACCCCTCCCCCGAGGAGGAATCGGAACCCTAGAAACGAAGTTCGAGGCCCTGAGCCTCGAGGAGGAGAGGAACGGTCATGGAGGCAATCACCGCCGGCGCAGCAGCGCCCGCCAGCATCGCAGCACCCCCGCAGCACATGCGCGCCTTGAAACGGGCGAATGAAATACGACTCGGCCACGCCGAACTGAAGCGCGACATCAAAGCCGGGCGCGTCAACTTTGCGCAGGCGCTGAGCGACCCCCGCGCCATCGGCAGCATCTCGGTCGTCGACCTGCTGAAGGCACAGCGCCGGTGGGGCACCACGCGGGCGCGGAAGTTCCTGACGCCCCTGACGATCCCCGAGAACAAGCGCGTCGACGCCCTCACGTCCCGACAGCGCCGCGTCCTCGTCTCCAGCTTCCCGCAAGCATGAAAGGTGAAGCAGGTTCACAAACCTGCTAGGCTGCGCGACATCACCCGATTCCAATAGCCACTCCTGAAGGAGAGCTACGAGATGTCCAGCAGCAGCGCCTCAGAGGGCGCGAAGAAGACCTCCAAGCCGAAGCTGACGCCGGCGGCACAGCACGCCGTCGACGAGTTGACCGACGTGAAGAACGCCCTGCTGACGGTGCAGGGGACGGTCGGCAAGTACGTCAGCAAGGTCGATGGGGGCATCGAC
>DASZDI010000112.1:0-4215 GCA_035942135.1 Solirubrobacterales bacterium
ACATCGAGCCATAGCGAGATGTGTCTGGAGGGGGCCTCCCGTCCCCCCTCGCATCCCGCTCAGCCGGCAGTGACCCCGCCGCCCGCTTCGGGCGCGGCTTCAGGGGCTGCTTCTTCAGGCGCCGCTTCAGGAGTCACTTCCGTTTCCGGCGCCGGTTCCACCACTTCAGGTTCCGGTTCCGGAGCCCCTTCGAATTCTTCGCCCCCTTCTTCAGGCGGCACGTAGCTTTCGGTTTCCCCTTCGGGCACGTAGCTTTCGACTTCGGCGGGGTCGAACTCCTCGCCTTCCTCGCGGGCGGCCTGGCGCGCCGCCTTCTCGGCCGCGTGTTCGGCCTGGATCTCCTGCCAGGCGGAGATCACCCGCGCCCAGATCAGCGCCGGGAAGGTGCCGCCCATCACCGGGCCGCCGTTGTAAAGCGTCGTCATCGGCGTCGTCGAGTCGGGGTAGCCGACCCAGACGCAGGCGGTCACTTCGTCGTCGATGCCGCCGCAGAACCAGGCGTCGCCGTTGTTCTCGGTCGTCCCGGTCTTGCCCCACTGGCCTTCGGCCCCGACCTGGGCGTTGGTGCCGGTGCCGGCGCTGACGACGCTTTCGAGCATGCCCTTCGCGGTTTCGACGGTTTCCTCGTCGAAGACCTGTTCGTGCAGCGAGTCGTTGTCGCCGCCCTTGATCGTGTCGCCGTCGCCGTCGGTCACCTGGGCGATCGAGACCGGGCTGTTGCCGGGCCGCGGCGCCAGGGTGCCGCTGACGCGGTCGCCGTCGTTGCCGATCGTGCTGTAGGCGTAGGTCCAGCCGAGCGGCGTCACCCCTTCGGTCAGCCCGCCGAGGACCATCGCCGGGTTGGTCGAGATCGGGTCGTCGTAGCCGGCCTTGTGGATCGTCCCCGCGATCGCCCGCGTTTTCGCCCGCACGGTCTTGCCCTTCAGGCCTTCCAGGGCCAGGGCCGCGTAAACGGCGTTGTCGGAGTTGGTGGTCGCGCAGAAGAGGTCGCAGGAGCCCGCGTAGGATTCGCCGTCGTTGGTCACCTCGAAGAGTTCCCTGCCTTTGCGGCCGAACTCGAAGGTCCGCGGTTCGGAGGCGAAGACGGTGTAGGGGGAGACGCCCTGTTCGAGGGCGGTGATCAGGGTGAAGGGCTTGATCGAGGAGCCGGGCTGCCGGTGCCCCTGGGTCGCCAGGTTGAAGGGTCGGGTCTCGAAGTCGGGGCCGCCGACCATCGCCTTGATCCCGGCGTTGCGGTTGTCGATCACGACGACCGAGGCGGTCGCCGGCGAGTAGCCGAGGTATTCGTTGACCGCTTCTTCGGCCGTTTCCTGCAGCCGCAGGTCGAGCGTCGACTTGATCTCGAGGCCGCCGAAGAAGGCCTTCGAGGCGCCGTAGCGTTCGACCAGCTGCTGGCGCAGGTAGGCGGTGAAGTACGGGGCCCGGGAGTCGAGGCTGGGCGGCTCGATGCTGTCCGGGGAGGGGAGGGCCTGCTGCTGGCCTTCGCGCAGCTGCTCTTCGGAGATGAAGCCCTGTTCGGCCATCCGTTCGAGCACCAGGTTGCGCCGGGCCAGGGTGTTTTCGGGGAAGACTTTGGGGTCGTAGGCCGAGGGCGACTGGATCACCCCGGCCAGCATCGCCGCCTCCCAGGGCTCGAGCACGCTCGCGCAGGGTTCGGTCTCGGTCCCGCAGCCGGGATGGGCGGCGCCGAAGTAGGTGCGGGCGGCGGCCTCGATCCCGTAGGCGCCCTGGCCGAAGTAGACGGTGTTGAGGTACTCGGTGAGGATCTTGTCCTTGCTCCATTTGCGCTCCAGCCGGTAGGCCAGCGCCGCCTCCTTGAACTTGACGAAGAGCGAGCGGTCGCCCTGGGCGAGGAGCGCGTTCTTGACGAACTGCTGGGTGATCGTCGAGGCGCCCTGGGCGGCGCTCATCGCGAGGATGTCTTTGACGAGGGCGCGGCCGATGCCCTGGAAGTCGACGCCCTCGTGCTCGTAGTAGCGCGCGTCCTCGATCGAGACCACCGCGTTCTTGATGTTGGGGGAGACCTGGCCGGAGCTGAGGAGGATTTTGTTCTGGTCGCTGCTGAGCGTCCCGATCGTTTCCCCGTTGGCGTCGACGAGGACGCTGTTTTTCGAGGCCTTGTACTGGGCGAAGTTGTAGATCGCGGGCAGGTCCTGGGAGACGGCGGCCATCATCCCGAAGACCATCGAGACGACGGCGAGGATGCCGAGGCCGAGCAGCACGAAGAGGACCCGCAGCTTCTTCAGGCGCGGTTTCCGTTTCTGGGAAGGCGACGGTGGCCCCGGCGGCGCAGTCGCGGGTGCCGGGGGGATGGGCGGGATCTCACCGCCGTCGTCGCTTCGCCGGCGCTTTAGTCCAAGGACAGCCATCTAAAGAGGGCAAAAAGATGCTCGACGACCGATTGCGGTCCGCCGAGCGAAGGCGGCAGTCTAGCATTGCCGCCATGTCGGATCTGACCCGAAACGCCGTCGAGGCGCTGCCCGAGGGGCGGCTGGCGGAGCAGCTGGAGAGCGGCGGGCCGCTGCGGGTCAAGCTCGGGATCGACCCGACCACGGCCGACATCCACCTCGGCCATACGGTCGTGCTCGAGAAGCTGGCCGAGTTCCAGCGCGCGGGCCACACCGTCGTCCTCATCATCGGCGACTTCACGGCCCGGGTCGGCGACCCGAGCGGCCGCTCCAGCACGCGGCCGCTGCCGTCGGGCGAGGAGATCGAGGAGAATGCCGCCACCTACCAGGAGCAGGCCTTCAAGATCCTCGACCGCGAGCGGACCGAGGTGCGTCGCAACAGCGAGTGGCTGCGGATGGAGCCCGAGGCGCTGCTGGGGCTGCTGACGCAGACCACGGTGGCGCGGCTGCTGGAGCGCGACGACTTCCAGAAGCGGATGGCGGCGGGGCAGCCGATCGCGGCCCTGGAGCTGCTCTACCCGCTGCTGCAGGGTTACGACTCGGTCGCGGTCGAGGCCGATCTCGAGCTCGGCGGCACCGACCAGAAGTTCAACCTGCTCTTCGGCCGCGACATCCAGACCGCCTACGGGCAGGCGCCGCAGTCGATCATGACGATGCCGATCCTGGTCGGGACCGACGGCGTCCAGAAGATGAGCAAGTCGCTGGGCAACTACGTCGGCGTCACCGACGCCCCGGAGGAGATGTTCGGGCGGCTGATGAGCATCCCCGACGGGGCGATGGCCGAGTACTACCGGCTGCTGCTGGGCGGCGAGCAGCCGCAGGGCCCGCCCAACGAGGCGAAGCGCGAGCTGGGCCGGCGGATCGTCGACCGCTTCCACGGCGAGGGGGCGGGCACGGCGGCCGAGGAGCACTTCAACCGCGTCTTCGTCCAGCGCGCGGCGCCGGAGGAGATGCCCGACGTCGACCTCGGCGGCTACCGCGCCGACGGCAACGGCCTCGTCCACCTGCCGCGCCTGATCGCGGGCGCTTTCGGCTTGAGCAGCAGCGAGGGACGGCGCCTGATCCAGCAGGGAGGGGTCAAGCTCGACGGCGAGCCGATACCCGCAGAGCCCCTGGACCTCGAGGTCGGTAGTCTTGACGGACGCGTTCTGCAGGTAGGGAAGCGGCGCTTCTGCCGCCTTAGGTCCACCCCCTAGGCAATCCCCCTCAGGCGTGCTATATTTCTCGGTCCTTCTTGGGGCTGCCTAGGCGGCTCCGAGCGTCGAGAGCGACGAAACCCGTCGCGGAGGCGCAGCGGTCTTTGAAAACTGAGCAGCGTGCATCTCCGCGGGCCATCAACAGCCTGCGGAATGTTCAGCCCGACCCATTCGGTGCGCCAGCGCGCCGAATGGTCTTGATTTACCTCGTCATACCGGCCGTCGTACTTGTGTACTCGGCGGCCATATAGGCATGACAGGCTCTCTGTAGAAGTACATTTCACGGAGAGTTTGATCCTGGCTCAGGACGAACGCTGGCGGCGTGCTTAACACATGCAAGTGGTGCGACGAACCAGGGCTTGCCCTGGGGCAAAGCCGCGAACGGGTGAGTAACACGTGAGTAACCTGCCCCGATGACCGGGACAACCCGAGGAAACTCGGGCTAATACCGGATGTTCTCGACTTTCGTAAGGAAGTCGAGGAAAGATAGCTTTTAGCCTTCGCATCGGGACGGGCCCGCGGCCCATTAGCTTGTTGGTGGGGTAACGGCCTACCAAGGCGACGATGGGTAGCTGGTCTGAGAGGACGATCAGCCACACTGGGACTGAGAC
>DASZDI010000113.1:0-2152 GCA_035942135.1 Solirubrobacterales bacterium
CCGAAGTCAGCGAGCTGGGGGCGCCGGACCCGGCGGCGAGCTAGCTTCGAACCCCGGGCAGCTGAGCACCGGCAGCCGCGGGTAGCGCGGGTACGCCGGGTCCTCCCGCGAGCGCTCGCAGAGGGAGAAGACCGAGCCGCGGGTGTTGGGCACCAGCCGCTGGTGGCGACAGCGGTCGCAGAGGCCGGCCGAAGGTCGAGGCGGCATCTCCCGAACCTAGAGGATCGCCCGCCGCCCGCATCGATCTCCGTCTGCGCGGAAACTGCGGGCTCGTCGCGGGCGGGTCCCGCTCCACGGGGCCCTAGCCTTTGTGCGTGACCCGAGCAGCGACCCTCTTCGACGCCGACGCCGCCTCATACAGCGGGACGGTCGAGGTCGTCCGTGTGATCTTCTGCAGCGAGGACCGCAGCTTCGCGGTGCTGCGGGTGCAAGAGACTGAATTCGGCGAAGGATTCGTCCTGATCGGGCCGGTAGCCCACCTTGACGCCGGCGACCGCGCCGAAGTCAGCGGGGAGTGGGAGGAACACAGCCAGTACGGGCGTCGGCTGCGCGCGCAGGCGGCGGTACCGCTCGATCCGTCTGATCGCGAGGGCCAGGTCGCCTACCTGACGACGCTTCCCCACATCGGCCCGGTGAGGGCCGAGAGAATCTGCGAGGAGCACGGCGAGGAGGTGCTGCAGGCGATCGCCGCCGACCCCGAGGGGGTTTTCGGCTCGCTGCGGGGAGTGACCTCTGAGCAGGCCGTGGAGGCAGCCGAGGCCTGGCATGAGAGCCGGGCGGTCCGCGACCTCCACGTGCAGCTGGCGCCACACGGGCTCGCCCATCTCGCGGCACCGATCCACGAGCGCTTCGGCGAGAACGCCACGGCGATCCTCCACGAGCAGCCCTACCGCCTGACGGAGGTCACCGGGGTCGGATTCGCCCGTGCCGACAGGATCGCCCTCGCCGCCGACATCCCGCCCGAGTCGAGCAGCCGTGCGCAGGCAGCCGCCGTCTACGCGCTGATGGAGGCCGAGCAGCAGGGCAACAGCTTCCTGCCAATCGACGAGCTGACCAAGCGCACCGCGAAGCTGACCGGCATCGTCCCCGAACCCGAGGTCCTCGCGCAGGGGCAGGGGCTCGTCGACGACGAAGGTCGGGTCTATCGCCAGTGGACGCTCGCGAGAGAGCAGGCCGTGGCTGCGACGCTCAAGCGTCGCGCTGTCGCTCCTCCCCATCTGGACTACGACCCCGGAGAAGAGCCTCGGTACAAACTCACCGACGAGCAGTGGGCGGCGGTCCGGGCCGCGTTCGGGTCGCGGATCTCAATCCTGACCGGCGGTCCAGGAGTGGGTAAGACGATGTGTACCCAGGGGATCGTCAACGAGGCGGAGGCCGCGAACGCGAAGATCGCCCTCTGCGCTCCTACCGGCCGCGCGGCTCGGCGGCTGGAAGAAGCGACCGACCACGAGGCGATGACGATCCACCGCCTGCTCGACTGGATCCCGGGGCACGAGCCGGGCTTCCAGCCGGGGCATCCGCTCCCGGTCGACCTGGTGATCGTCGACGAGTCCTCGATGCTGAACCTGCATCTGGTCGAGGTACTGCTCGACGGCCTCGCCGAGAGCACCCACGTCATCTTCATCGGCGACGCCGACCAGCTGCCGCCGATCGGGGCCGGAAAGCCGTTCGAGGACCTGATCGCCTCCGAGGCGGTGCCGGTCGTGCGCCTGACCCAGATCTTCCGCCAGGCCGCGCGCTCGATGATCACCACCGCTGCCCACGAGATCAACCACGGCCGCCCGCCCCACCTCGAACCGGGCGAGGAACAGGAACACGATTTCTTCTTCATCGAGCGGGTGGCACCGGAGCGCGCCCTCGAGACGGTGGTCGAGGTAGTGGCCGAGCGGGTCCCCGCCAAATTCAGCGTCGACCCGATCCGCGATGTCCAGGTGCTCGCACCGATGTACAAAGGGCTGATCGGGATCAACGTGCTCAACCAGCGCCTCCAGGCCGAGCTCAACCCCGACGGCAAAGCTGCCCTGCACGATCGCTTCCGGATCGGTGACCGCCTGATCCAGAAGCGCAACCTGCACGAGCTGGGGCTGATGAACGGGTCGATCGTCTTCCTCCGCTCCGACGACCCGGCGAAGAAATGCATCGTCGTCGATAC
>DASZDI010000114.1:0-10760 GCA_035942135.1 Solirubrobacterales bacterium
GAGCTCTAGGAAGCGACGCCGGTAGAGAAAGGACCCGCGGGCTAAGCTCGGTTCCTTGGACGTCCCCCCGCACGTAATCGTCATCTTCGGCGCCACCGGCGATCTCGCTCGGCGCAAGCTGCTGCCGGGGCTGTTGCGGCTGTTCCAGGCGGAGCTGATGCCGGAGTTCCGGATCGTCGGCGTCGCCAGGGGGGAGATCAACGACGCGCGCTTTCGGGCGATCGCCGAATCGGCCTGCAGGGAGTTCGCCCGCCAGGCCTTCGGCGGCGAGGAGTGGCATGAGTTCTCGCGGCGGCTTTCGTATGTGCCGCTCTCGGCCGCGCCGGAGGGGCTGCGGGACGCTGTGCGCGAGGCCGAGGGCGAGCTGGGCCCGGAGATGCGGCTGCTCCACTACCTCAGCGTGCCGCCCGCCGCCGCCCCCGAGCTGATCCAGATGCTCAACACCTGCGGCATCTCCGAGCGCTCGCGGGTGGTGATGGAGAAGCCGTTCGGGACCGACCTCGCCAGCGCCCGCAAGCTGAACGAGATGGTCCACGGCGTCCTGCGCGAGGACCAGGTCTTCCGCATCGACCACTTCCTCGGCAAGGAGGCGGCGCAGAACATCCTCGCGCTGCGCTTCGCCAACGGCCTCTTCGAGCCGATCTGGAACCGCAACCACATCGACCACGTCCAGATCGACGTCCCGGAGACGCTGGGGATCGAGGGTCGCGGCGCCTTCTACGAGAAGACGGGCGCCTTCCGCGACATGGTCGTCACCCATCTGATGCAGATCCTCGCCTTCGTCGCGATGGAGCCGCCGACCTCGCTGGCGCCGGTGCCGATCACCGAGGAGAAGAACAAGGTCTTCCGCAGCCTGCAGCCGCTCGACCCCAAGCACGTGGTGCGCGGGCAGTACGAGGGCTACCGCGACGAAGAGGGCGTCGATCCCGACTCCAGCACCGAGACCTTCGTCGCCCTGCGCTGCGAGGTCGACAACTGGCGTTGGAGCGGCGTGCCCTTCTACCTGCGCACCGGCAAGCGGATGGGGGAGGGGTCGCGGATCATCTCGATCGCCTTCCGCGAGCCGCCGCACGCGATGTTCCCCGAGCACTCGCGGGTCGGCCGCTACGGACCGGACCACCTCACCTTCGACCTCGAGGAGTCCTCCCGCGTCTCCCTCTCCTTCTACGGCAAGCGGCCGGGGATGGGGATGGTGCTCGACAAGGCGAGCATGCAGTTCTCGCTGGAGGAAACGGGCTACCACCACGAGGCGGTGGAGGCCTACGAGCGGCTGATCCGCGACGCGATGATCGGCGACCACACCCTCTTCACCACCGCGCGGGACATCGAGCGGCTGTGGGAGGTCTCGGAACCGCTGCTGCGGGAGCCGCCGCCGGTGAAACCGTACTCGCAGGGCTCCTGGGGCCCGACCGAGGTCGGCGCCCTGATCGCCCCGCATGCCTGGCGCCTGCCCTTCGCCCGCCGCTGGCGCGAGCCTTCGCTGCGGGCCCCCGACGGCGACGGCGCCGCCGCCCGCGAGCGCGCCTAGGGGAGCGGCGCTAGGCCGCGGCGCCGCTGCCGAGCGCGGCGCGGATCTCCGCGATCGCCTGCTCGTTGTCGCGGAAGCGGACGGCGCGCATGCCCAGCGCCCGAGCCGCCTCGCAGTTGGTGGTGAGGTCGTCGACGAAGAGGCAGGCCTCGGCGGGCATCCCGATCCTCTCCAGGGTCAGCTCGTAGATCCGCGGTTCCGGCTTGCGGCAGCCGACGAAGGCGGAGTCGACGATCTCCTCGAAGATCTCGTCGACCGGCAGCATCGAGCGCCACAGCGGCTCCCACTCGCGGACGTTGTTGGTCAGCATCGCCATCTTCAGCCCCGCGGCCTTGAGCTCCCGCATCAGCTCGATCATCTGCTCGTTCGGGTCGAGCGCGTCGAAGAAGACCTGGCGGAAGTTGCGCAGGTGGGGGCGGTGGCCGAGCAGCGACTCCAGCCCGTCCTCGAGGCGGTCGAGGAACTCGTCCTCGCTGATCTCGCCGCGCTCGAGCCGGAACAGCGGTAGCTCCTCGCCCTCCTCGAGCCCCTCGCGCATCGCCATGCCGAGGCTTTCGGCCGAGACCCCGACCTCGTCCTGGACCGCGGCGAAGGCGGCGAGCAGCGGCGTCGTCAGCACGCCGCCGAAGTCGGAGACGATCGCCTCGATCTCAGCCATCGGCGCAGGCGCGGGCGACCTCGTAGGTGCCGAGCCCCTCGCGGCCCTCGACCGACCAGCGGAAGAAGGCGATCTGCGAGTCGACCCCCTGGCGGCGCACGCATACCGAGCTGATCAACGATCCGCCCCCGCGCACCGGGCGCATCTCGTCGACGTCGGTCCACAGCTCCAGGCTGGCGCGACGCTGCACCCCGTCCTCGCCGTACTCGGTCGAGAGCAGCGCCTCCTCGAACTGCATCGGCGCCCCGTCGGGGTCGCAGAGGACCGCCGAGACCTGCTCCTCGCCGTGCTCCACGGCCCCCTCGGGCAGGGTCGAGGTGAGGGCCAGCAGCCCCCCGTCGGTGAAGACGATCCCGATCGACCGCCGCACGACTCGACCCTCCGCGCTCATGCCCGGCAGCCTACGGCCCGGCGCTCTAGATTGCCGTGCCAATGTCTGCTGCGAGCGCAGATCCCGGCGGGCGGCCGAGCGTCCGCGACGCCGACCCCGCGCGCGACGCCGCCGTCTGCGCGGCGATCTACGCGCCCCACGTCGAGGGCAGCGCCGTCTCCTTCGACGAGTTGGCACCGGACGCCGCCGCGATGAGGGAGCGGATCGAGCGCGTTGCCGCGACCCATGCCTGGCTGGTCGCCGAGCGCGGGGGGCGGGTCGTCGGCTACGCCTACGGCTATCCCTTCCAGCAGCGCCCCGCCTACCGCTGGACGGTCGGCGTCTCCGTCTACGTCGCGACCGAAGAGCACGGCCGCGGCGTCGGCCGCGCCCTCTACGACGCCCTCTTCGACCGCCTCCGCGAGCGCGGCTTCCGCATGGCCCACGCGGGGATCACGCTGCCCAACGAGGCCAGCGTCGCCCTGCACGAGAGCCTCGGCTTCGAGCGGGTCGGCGTCAACCGCGAAATCGGCTGGAAGCACGGCGCCTGGCGCGACGTCGGCTGGTGGCAGCTGGAGCTGGCGCCGGCGGGGGAGGGGCCGCCCCCCGAGCCGCTGCCGCCGGGCTGAGCCGCCCTCCCGGCTACCATGGGCAGATGACCGAGAACCAGGCACCCGCATCCGAGCAAGCCCCGGCCGCACCCGCGCCGCCCCAGGACGAAGCCCTCACCGAGGAGGACGTCTACGAGGCGCTTGAGGAGGTCATCGACCCCGAGCTCGGCCTCGACTTCGTCTCCCTCGGCCTCGTCTACGACGTCAACATCGAGGGTCCCGAGGTCTACGTCACCTTCACCCTGACGACCCCCGCCTGCCCGATCGGCCCCCAGGTCTCCGAGCAGATGCGCGAGTTCGTCGGCGACCTCCCCGGCGTCACCGCCGTCCACCCGAAGATGGTCTTCGACCCCGCCTGGACCCCGGAGATGATGACCGAGGACGCCAAGTTCGCCCTCGGATTCTGACCGTCCGGTTCGCCCGTGGCGTATCCGCAATGGCGTTATTTCCCGGCGTACTCCCCGCCCCCTGACTGGGTAGAGCCGCTGGTCGGCGTCTTCGCGGCGCATCGCGCCGAAATCGATTCGATGGTGGTGCATGGACAGCGAATGCAAAGCGACGATGTCCTGCGGGTGATCGCCGATGACCTCGACGAAGAACTCGGCTTCCAGGTCGAGCGCGGAAAGAACAAGCAGGGGAAGCTTCCTCGCCCTGTGTTTTTCGGCGACCAAGGCTCCTACCTACGTACCTATGAGATAGATGCCTTTCATGAGGAAAAAGGAATCGCTCTAGAGGTCGAGGCTGGCCGGGCGACGATGGGCAATGCGATCTATCGCGACCTGATCCAGGCATCGTTGATAGTCGACGCCAGGTTTCTCGCCCTTGCGGTCCCCGTCGAGTACCGGTACGGAGAGCGACCGACGAAAGAGCCCAGCTACGCGAAGACCTATTCGGTGGTCGAGGCGATCTACGGGAGCAGGCGCCTGAACCTCCCTTTCCAAGGGCTCCTGCTCATCGGCTATTGACAAAGGCTTTCGTCTTGCGGCTGCGGCGAGTGTCGCTTTATTCACTCCCGTAAGGGAATAAAGCGACACGGTCCTGCGCCGCGCCGAGCAGCGAGCTCAGGCCTCCTCGAGGGCTGGTCGGTCAGCCGGCCAATCGCAGCCGGAACAGCAGGTGCGGCAGGCCTGCGTGGGTGACCTCGTCGACCTGCTCGAACCCCGCCTTCTCGGCGACGCGCTGGGAGGCGACGTTGGTCGGAAGGATCAGCGCGACCACCTCCTCGAAGCCGATCTCGCGCGCCCATTCGCCGGCGGCCACGGCGGCCTCGGTGGCGAGGCCCCGGCCGTGGAGGCGCGGCTCGATGCTCCAGGGCAGCTCGACCCGGGCGACGCCCTCGACCGCGGTCCAGGCGAGGCCGCCGCGGCCGGCGAACTCGCCGCTCTCCCGCTCGACCAGGATCCAGGGGCCGAAGCCGTGATCGGCCCAGTGGGTGCAGTCGCCGAGCACGAGCTCGTCGAGGACCTTGGCGTCGAACGGCGGCAGGGGGGAGGGGCGCAGCCAGCTCTCGACCGCGGGATGGGTGAAGTGGGAGTGGTAGGAGACCCTGTCCTCAGGGGTCGGTTTTCGTGCCAGGAGCCGCCGCGTCTGCCGCTCCTCGGCCGCCATCAGCCCCTGTCGCCGCGGGGGAGCGGGGGCTCCCGGTCGCCGCTGTCCGGGACCTCTTCGGCGGTCCCCTCGAGGTCGTAGTCGCGGCTGGGATGGGAGTCGCTGCCCGGCGGCCGGAACGTTCCCGGCCCGCCGCTCCCCATCCCAACGATCGCGAAGCGCCCGATCGTGAACCGCTTCAGCACCTTCCGCGCGATCGCCCGCGTCGGCGTGATCAGCAGGAAGAGGCCGAAGATGTCGGTGAGGAAGCCCGGCGTCAGCAGGAGGGTGCCGCCGATCACGATCAGCAGCCCGTCGACCACCTCCTTGCCGGGGAAGCGCCGCGCCGCCAGCGCTTCGTTGAAGCGCCGCCAGGCCCCCCGCCCCTCGTGTTTGAGCAGCATCGACCCGAGGATCGCGTCGGCCAGCAGCAGGACCAGCGTCGGCAGCACCCCGATCAGCTGCCCGACCTGGATGATCACGTAGAGCTCCGCGATCGGGACGAGGATGAAGAGGATTACGAGAAAGGGCATGTGGAGACCTGGAGACCTGGGGACCGGTTGCGCCTCTCCGTTACCCGGGAGAAAAGCGCCTAAGCCGCTTTGACGGCCTTGCCGGCTGCCGCCTCGAGCTCGGCCAGGGACTCGTTCAGCCCGTTGCTGACGACTTCGATGTCCTCCAGGCAGTCGTAGTCGCCGAGCAGGCCGAACCCGACCTTGCCGTTGTAGCTCATGATCGCCACCGCGAGGGCGTGGTTCTGCGGCAGGAAGGCGACCGGGAAGACTTCCTCCAGCTCCCGCCCGAGTACGTAGAGGGGGAGCTGCGGCCCCGGCACGTTGGTGACGATCATGTTGAAGAGGCGGGTCGAGAAGTTGATCCGCGAGGCCTGGGCGAGCAGGGTCGGCGGCGCGAAGTCGTTGAAGCGGGAGATCACTTCCGCTCCCAACGCTTGTTTGGAGCGCTTCAGCCCGGCCATCGCGTCGCTGATCGTGCGCAGCCGCCGCACCGGGTCCTCGATGTAGACCGGTAGCGGCCCCCGCATCAGCGCGATCCGGTTGCCGAGGTTGCCGCGCTCGTCCTCGGCGCGGATCGAGACCGGCACCAGCGCCCGCAGCTCCAGCCCCTCGGTGCGGACATGGCGGCGGTGCAGCCAGCTGCGCAGGGCGCCGGTGATGACGGCGAGGACGACGTCGTTGACGGTGCCGCCGAAGGTGTCCTTGATCCGTTTGAAGGTCGCCAGCTCCGAGCGCGACCAGACGTAGCGGCGGTGCGGCCCGATCTCCTCGTTCAGCGGCACGTCGGGGGCGGGGTCGGCGAAGGCGCTGAGGATCTCGCCGACGCCCTCCAGCGCCTCGACCGCCTTGCGGGCGGTGGTCTCCGGGTTGCGGACGACGTCGACCGCGCGCTCGGCCAGCTTGATCGGCGCCGCGACCGCGTCGGCGATCCCGCGGGCGACCAGCTCGGTGGTGCCCGGTTCGGGCTGCGGCACCCAGTCGTCCTCCAGCTCCAGCGGCTTCGCCTCGCGCTCGAGGTCGAAGAGGACGGTGCCGATGTCGACGCCGCTGACCCCGTCGACCATCGCGTGGTGGGTCTTGGTCAGGATCGCGAAGCGGTTGCGCTCCAGGTTTTGCGCCAGCCACAGCTCCCAGAGCGGCTTCGAGCGGTCGAGTTGCTGGGAGAAGATCCGCCCGGCGAGCCGTTTCAGCTGCTCCTCGCCGCCCGGGTCCGGCAGCGCGGTGTGGCGGATGTGGTAGGTCAGGTTGAAGTTGACGTCGTCGGCCCAGAGGGGGCGACCGGCCTCCAGCGGCGGCACCACCAGCTTCTGGCGGAAGCGCGGGACCAGCGGCAGGCGGCCGCGCACGTGCTCGACCAGGTCGGTGTACTTGGGCGGCGGCCCCTCGAAGATCAGGATCGCGCCGATGTGCATGTGGCTGCTCGAGCTCTCGTTCGTCAGGAACGAGGCGTCGACGGCGGTGAGGCGGTCCAGGTGGCGTCCTTCGGTGGCCATTCAGGAAGGCTACTCAGGCCGCAATTTCGGGGCATTGCCGCCGTGTTCTCCGCAAGCCTGCTGCCGCGCCGCCGCGCATCCGACTTTTGCCACACCCCGCTGTGTAAAAACTCGGCTGCGGCGTCTGCGGGGATCGAGGGCGCCCCCTCGGTACCCTGGAGGCATGGCAGCCACCGCCACCGCGCCCAAGCGGGTGCTCCTCGCCGCGCCGCGCGGCTACTGCGCCGGCGTCGACCGCGCCGTGCAGACGGTCGAGCGCGCGCTCGAGCTCTACGGCGCGCCGGTCTACGTGCGCAAGGAGATCGTCCACAACAAGCACGTGGTCGAGGAACTGGCCAAGCGCGGCGCGATCTTCGTCGAGCAGGAGACCGAGGTGCCGGAGGGCGCGATGGTCGTCTTCTCCGCCCACGGCGTCGCCCCCGCCGTGCATGAGAACGCCGCCGCCCGCAACCTGCGGACGATCGACGCGACCTGCCCGCTGGTGACCAAGGTCCACGTCTCCGCCCGCCGCTTCGCCGCCCAGGGCTACACGATCATCATGATCGGCCACGAGGGCCACGAGGAGGTCGAAGGGACGACCGGCGAGGCCCCCGACAGCATCGTCCTGATCGAAACCGCCGAGGACGTCGAGGCGCTCGAGGTCCCCGACCCCGGCAAAGGCGCCTTCATCACCCAGACGACCCTCTCGGTCGACGAGACCGCCGAGGTGATCGCCGCCCTGCGCACCAAGTTCCCCGGCATCGTCAGCAGCAAGTCCGACGACATCTGTTACGCGACCACCAACCGCCAGATCGCCGTCAAGCAGCTGGCGCGCGAATGCGACCTGGTCCTGGTGATCGGCTCGACCAACTCCTCCAACTCCAACCGCCTGGTCGAGGTGGCGCGCGAACACGGCGCCGCCTCCCACCTGATCGACAACCACACCCAGGTCCAGGAGGAGTGGCTGGAGGGCGTCGAGACCGTCGGCATCACCTCCGGCGCCAGCGCCCCCGAGGAGCTGGTCGAGAGCCTCGTCTCCTTCTTTCGCGAGCGCGGCGCCGACGACGTCTCCGAGCTGCGGACCGTCCACGAGGACGTCCGCTTCATGCTCCCGAAGGAGATCCGCGACGAGGTCGCCGCCCGCGCCTGATGTCGTTTGGTGAGTTAACCCCGCTATAGGGGGGCTAACTCACCAATGGTTCAGTCCTTGTAGGGCGCGTAGCGGTTGTGCAGCATCAGGTCGTTGCCGTCGGGGTCGGTGAACAGCGCCATGCGGCAGACGCCGGTGTCGAACGTCTCGCCGGCGAACTCGACGCCTTTGGCTTCCAGCTCCTTGCGAGCCGCCTCGACGTCGTCGACGTGCAGCGCCGGGTGGGCGTTTTTCTGCGGCTGGAACTCGATCCCCTGTTTGGCCGGTTCCCAGATGCCGAAGCAGGTGTCGCCGACCCAGAACTCGTACCTGCTGTTCTCGTCGGGGCGCAGGCCGAGGGTCTCGACGTAGAACTCGCGGGTGCGGTCGGCGTCGGTGGACGGGACGCCGATGAAGTCGGTCTTGGTGATCATCGCTTCCTCCTCGTGGTGACTGGACGCGACCGAGGTTAAGGGACGCCCGCCGCGAAGCTGAGCGACCAGACCTTGACGCCGGGAGTGGGGCGGAGCACAAGGTCGAGGGCCTTGTGGGTGGGATGCTCGGCGAGGGTGCGGAGGCCGGGGGTCGGGCCGGCCGGAACCGTGCTCCAGGTGCCGTCGATCTTGACCCGGAGCTCGCCCTCGCCCTCGACCGTCGCGTAGGCGCCGCCCGCCTGGTAGTCGAGGCTCAGCTCCTCGCCGTCCTCGCCCGCGACCCACGGCCGCTGCCAGGAGCCGCCGGGGAAGACCTCGGGCGTGGGGGCCATGACGCGGGCGCCGGGGACGTCGGTCGGGCGCAGCGGTGCCATCGGCTCCGGCAGGTCCTGCCGGAGGGCGTCGATCTCCCGCAGCTCCGCCTGGATCGCTTCCTCGGTGGCGCGGTATTCGCCCTCGCCGAAGTGGACCCAGGCCAGCGCGCCGCCGAGGCTCCAGAGGAAGAGGCTGGGCCAGCCCTCGCAGCCGTAGGAGCCCCAGAGCTCGTGGTCGGCGTCGATCGCAACCGGGAACTCGACCCCGAGCTGCGCCAGCCCCGCCGCGACCGTCTCCGGCTCGGCTGCGAAGGGGAAGCGCGGCGCCTGGACCGCGATCACGCTCAGGCCCGCCTCGCGGTAGCGCCGGTGCCACTCGGCCAGGTAGGGGAGGGTGCGGACGCTGTTCAGCTGCGCGTATTCGACGAAGTGGACGAGGGCGGGCCCGCCCGCCGTCAGCGCCGGCATCGACTCCGGTTCGACGCCGACCCAGGAGAGGTCCGTCGGCAGGTCGGGAGCGGGGATGTTGTCGCGGCCGGGACGCACGAGGGAGGACGTTATCCTGGCTGGCATGAGCGAGTTCGCCGACTTCCTACTGCCGGCAGCACCGCTTCTGTGCCTGCTGGCGGCGCTGCTGTTCGGCCGCTATCCCGGCTGCGAGGCGATCGTCCGGATCTCGGAGCGGATCGCCGGTCTCTCCCGGGCGGGGCAGCGCGCCGCCCGGGGCGCGCTGCCGAAGCCGCCTCGCTCCTTCGCCCCCGGCGGCGGCCTCCTGATCGCGCTCGGCCTCGCCCAGCGCCCGCCGCCGCTCGCTGCCTGACCCGGGACCGACGATCGCGCGGTTCCTTTCGCACCCATGCGGTGCAAAAGGAACCACGCGTTGAAGATGCGCGGCAAGCCGCGCGGTAAGGAGCGAGCATGGACAAGAGAACTGCGTTGATCGGCGTCGCGCTGGTGGTCGTCGCCGTCGTCCTGCTGATCGTCCTCAGCAGCGGCGAAAGCGACAACGACGAGCCGATCGTCGACACCACCACGAGCACCCAGGCGACCGGAGACGGCAAGGGCGGCGGCGAAAAGCCCGGCGAGGAGCCGGCGCCCCCGCCGCAGCCGAAGGTGCCGACGATCGTCGTCGACGCCGAAGGCATGCCGGTCGGCGGGGTGGCCGAGCTCACCTTCGAGCAGGGAGACACGGTCCGCTTCAAGGTGAAGTCCGCCGTCGCCGACCACGTCCACGTCCACGGCTACGACCTGATGAAGGACGTCGGCCCCGGCAGCACGGTCAGCTTCGACTTCCCCGCCGAGCTCGAAGGCATCTACGAGGCCGAGCTCGAGGACCGCGCCGAACCGATCGCGGAGCTGCGGGTCGAACCGTGAGCTTCGTCCCCTTCGCCCACGCGCTTGCGGCCAGGGAGGACCTCCCGATCCCCGCCTGGCTGTTCGCCTGGGCAGCCTCGATCGTCCTCATCGCCTCCTTCTTCGCGCTCTCGGCGGCCTGGCGCAAGCCCCAGTTCGAGGAGGAGCGGTCGAGGCCGCTGGGGGAGGGGCTCTGCCGCGTCCTGCTCGGCCTGCCCGCCCAGGCGCTGTGCGGCGCGATCGGGGTCTTCCTCCTGGGGGTGGCGATCTACGCCGGGCTCGAGGGGACGGTCGCGCCCGACCGTAACTTCGCCCTCACCTTCTTCTTTGTCACCGCCTGGCTCGGCCTCCCCTTCTTCTCGGCGATCCTCGGCGACATCTTCCGCCCCTTCAACCCCTGGCGGGCGATCGGCCGCGCCGCGGGGGCGGGCTTCCGCCTCGTCGCCGGGCAGCGGCCGGCCCACCTCGCCTACCCCGAGGCGCTGGGCCGCTGGCCCGCCGCCGTCGGCCTCCTCGCGGTGGTCTGGCTGGAGGTCGTCTACGGCGCCAGCGGCGGCGTCGCCGTCGGGCTCGACCCCCACGCCGCCGCTGTCGCCGCCCTCGTCTACAGCGCCTACACGCTGGCGATGATGGCCGTCTTCGGCACCGAGAAGTGGTGCGAGCGGGGGGAGGTCTTCTCGGTCTACTTCGGGATGTTCGGTCGGCTCGGGATCTTCGGCAGCCGCGACGGGAGGCTGCGGCGACGCCGCCCGCTCTCGGCCTCGACCAGTTGGGCGACCGTCCCCGGCT
>DASZDI010000115.1:0-3731 GCA_035942135.1 Solirubrobacterales bacterium
CGCCAGCCGCGGCGCCCTCTACAAGAACCTGCACGACGCCCGTCGCAAGCTGCGCGGGGCCCTGGCCGAGCGCGGCTTCCGCATCGGCTCGGGCGGAGAGGAGGAGCGATGAAGCGCGAGGACGTCTTTGGCCGGGCGCTCGGCCCGGGGGAGCCCGAGCTGACCTGCGAGCTCTGCTTCGACGAGCTCGACCGCTACGTCGAGCTGGTGCTGGCCGGGGAGCCCGCGGACGAGCGGGTGCCGGGGATGCGCGCCCACCTCGAGGGCTGCCCCGCCTGCGCCGAAGACTTCCGCAGCCTCCGCGACCTCGTCACCCGCGAGGGGGATTGACCTGGGGCGGTGAGCCTCTACCCTCGATTCATGGGCGATCAGGGAACAGCGGCATGGAAGCTCCCCCTGATCGTCGGCGCGATCGCGGTCTCGATCGTCGGCGGCTTCTACCTCGGCGGACCGGGCCTGGGGATGGCGGTCGGCGCCCTCGCCGCCTCGTCGATCGTCGTCATCGCGGTCCGCCATCCGCCGCTGCGCCCGATCGTCCCGGCTCCGGCCCCGGACCGCCGCGAGCACCTGCTGGTGGTGGTCGAGGAGCCGCTCGAGGACGGTGCCGCGGTCGAGCGGATCGCCGCCGCCTCGACAACCGCCGCGCCGGGGCAGCCCGAGGCGGAGGTGCGGGTGGTCGCCCCCGCCCACAACCGCTTCCTCGACCGCTGGGCCTCCGACACCGGCCCCGGCCGCGACCGCGCCCAGCGCAGCCTCGTCCTCACCCTCGCCTCACTCGCCCGGGCGGGCGTCGCCGCCACCGCGCGGATCGGCGACGAGGACGTCGTCCAGACGGTCACCGACCAGCTGCGCGAGTACCCGGCGACCGAGGTCTTCCTCGTCACCGCCGACGCGAGCGGCGAGAGGGCGGGCGTCGTCGAGGAGCTGCGATCGCGCCTCCACGCGCCGTTTCACCACCTCCGCTGCGCGCCCGCGGGCGACCCGGCGGGCGCCTCGCTCTTCGCCGACCGGCGTTAAGGCATTAATGGTCTAACCTTCCTGCCCTTCTGCGGCGACGCTGCCGGGGCATGCCCCCGCGCCGCAGAAAACCGCCGCGCTCGGCCGAGCACGCGGCGCTGGGAGAGGCGGTCCGCCGGCTTCGCATGGAGCGCGGCTTGAAGCAGGAGGAGCTGGCCGAGCGGATGAAGACCGACCACAAGCAGGTCGGCGGGATCGAGCGCGGGCACCGCAACCCCAGCTACTACACCCTGGTGCGCCTGGCGACGGCGCTGCAGACCCGCCCCGGTGAGATCGTCACCCTCGCCGATCGCCTCCTCGCCGAAGGCGAGCCGGGGAGTCACCTGGAGGTGCGCGACTCCGACCAGAAGTCGAGCAGCACCCGCAGCCAGTCGGCTTCGACGTCGAGCGCCCAACCGTAGGAGGCGCCTTCCCCCTCGCGGGCGGTCTCGCTGCGGACCAGCCGCAGGACGTCGCACCTGGCGAGGGTCTTCAGGTGGTAGGAGACCTGGCCGACCCCCTGGTCCATCGCCTTTGCCAGCTCCCCCGCCGAGGCGCACTCCAGCGACTCGTCCAGGTAGGCGCGGAGGATCCGCCGCCGCAGGGGGTGGCACACAGCCGTGATCATCTCCGGGGTGGCTGGGGGCATGCGAGCGCGGACGGCCGCACCATTGGTCGAAGCCTCTTCCGCGCTCAAGAGCTTAAGGCATAAATGCCCTAACACGGGAGTTCCTAAAGCGAAAGGCTCCCTCGGGCCGTGCCGCCCCGCCGCCGCAGCCGCCCCCGCTCCCCGGAGCACGCCGCCCTCGGAGAGGCCGTCCGGCGCCTCCGCGCCGACGCGGGCCTCAGCCAGGAGCAGCTGGCCGAGCGAGCCTCCACCGACCTGACCCAGGTGGGCGGCATCGAGCGCGGCGTCCGCAACCCGAGCTACACGACCCTCGTCCGCCTGGCCGAGGCGCTGGAGACGAGCGTCGGCGAGCTGACGAGCCTGGCGGACCAGCTGCGCGGCAGCTAACGCTCTACTGGCCAGCGGTGTTTTCTATCGGGGGCTTTTCTGGAAGCGGCGAAGCGGGTTGCGTTTCTTCCGTGGAACCGCCCGAATCCGGTGGCGCTTCGTAGGGTTCGGTGGGGGTTGCTTCTTCTTCAGAGGCGATACCCGATTCCGACCCCGTGGGCTCTTCCTCCGATTCGCCTTCCTGCCCTTCTTCGGAGCCCTCCCCCACCTGCCGACCTTGATCTGCCTCTACGACGAGTTCGGGAGAGGGCAACGAGCCAAGGCCAGGAATCGCGCGGACCTGCTCCTTCCGGTCGTCCTGGTGGCGCTCCCGACCCAGGAAGAAGCCGCCGAAGAAGAGTAGCGTGCATAGCGCTGCACCGGCTAGCCAGATCGCTATCCGAGCCCCCCACTTGCCTCTCATCCGATCACAGCCTTCGGCACGGCCTGCGATGACCGCGCGGGTCAAGGCAATGGGAAGTCGGCACCGGACGCTTTGCACGCCGGATCCGGAAGTCCTGGCGAAGACCGATCGTTTCGGGCCTCGTCATCACGAGGCTGAGCACGGTCCCCACCTCGACCCGGAAGCCCGCCCGAAGCACCAAGGTTCCCCGGCCCTGCTTCACCAGGTGACGTTTCTTCTTAAACGGGCAGCCGTCGCCTCGGCAGCTGATCTTCACCAGGGTGCCAGCGGGAATATCGCTAATGCTGAAGGCGCGCACCCAAGTGTGGGGGTCTCTCCCGTCGAAGTGCCTTCCTTCCAGAACGACCTTCGCCCCCAAAGGCCGAAGATCCGGCGTCCTGGTATCGCAGTTCTCGTCGATCCGGTTGCCGCGGATCTCCCGGGCCCCGGGGTTGATTGCGGAGAGGTCGTCGCGGCAGTCGACTCCCCGGCGGAATCCGTCAGCGTCCTGGTCGTACGCCTTTTCGCCGTTGCAGTCCTCGTCGAGGTCATTGTTCTCGACCTCCGGTGCGCCCGGCCGGACCGACGAGTTCACTTCGTCGCAGTCGAGGGCGGAGTTGACTCCATCGTTGTCGAGGTCAGTGTCGGGGGTGAATTCCACCTGCACCGCGAAGGGGCCGTTGCGGGCTGCGACGATGTCGAATCCTTTGTCGTAATAGCCACCCACCTGGATCAGGTAGTCCCCGGGCGTTACTTCGATCGGCGCTCCCGCCGGCTGGATCGTCGGGATCCTGGAGCCTCCGGTCTGCCCGTCGATCGCGTCGTCATTGCATCCCAGGGGCGTGATTGAGCTCCCACGGTACACCGCTAGGACGGTGTCGAAGCCAGCAGCCGAGAAGGCGACGGTTCCCACAGCCAGAGCGGTGTACCTGAACCACACCGTCTTCCCGTAGAGGTGGCCAGCACAGGAAAGAGTCTCGCCCGGCTCCTCGGTCGCTCCGGTGTTGGTCACGGTGACCGGGGCCCCAGCGGCAATTGGCGCCGCTGAGCTGCGGTCGTCGTTTCCCGGGGGCGATGACACCCGCAGGGTAATGCTGCCTGAGGTAGTTTTGTAACAGGCTTCCTGTGGAAAACAGCCGCCGACCTGTACTGCGTAAGCGCGGCCTGCGATGGTGTTTATCCGAACCTCTGATGAGACGCGCGATTCCAGTTCTTCACGCGTCGGGTCGCGAGGCTGGATGTCATCGTTGCACTTGAGCAACTGCCCTCCTTCCACTTCATACACAGCCAAAACAGTGTCGAAGTTGGAATGCAGCGTCGAGACGGTAATCGGTTCCC
>DASZDI010000116.1:0-3503 GCA_035942135.1 Solirubrobacterales bacterium
CCCCGGCGCCTCGCTGCTCCCGTTCGTCCCGGGCGGCGGCGGCGAGATCCCCGACGGGATCGACCTCGAGCTGGCCGGCGTCCGCGCCGAGCCGGCCGAGGTCGCCGCCTACGCCAAGGTCTGCGGCTTCGCCCTGCGCGACCAGCTGCCGCCGACCTACCCGCACATGCTCGCCTTCCCGCTGCACATGGCGGTGATGAGCAACGGCTCCTTCCCGTTCGGCGCGGTCGGCCTCGTCCACGTCGAGAACTCGATCGCGCAGAAGCGGCCGATCGGGATCGGCGAGGAGATGACGATCCGGGTCCGCCCGACGAAGCTGCAGCCGCACCCGAAAGGCAAGACCTTCTCGCTGGAGACCGAGGTCCTGGTCGACGGCGAGGCGGTCTGGACGAGCGTCAGCACGATGCTCCGCCGCGGCCGCTCCGAGGGCGACGCCGGCAAGCAGGAGAAGAGCTTCGAGTCGCTCCCCGCCGACGCTCCAGCGAGCGCCGAGTGGAAGCTCGGCGGCGACCTCGGCCGCCGCTACGCCGGCGTCTCCGGCGACCGCAACCCGATCCACATGCACTCGCTGACCGCAAAGCCGCTCGGCTTCCCCGGGGCGATCGCGCACGGGATGTGGACGAAAGCGCGGGCGCTGGCGCAGCTGGAAAGCCGACTGCCCGCGAGCTTCGAGGTCGACGTCCGCTTCCGCAAGCCGGTCCTGCTGCCGGCGCGCGTCGAGTTCGCAAGCCAGGAGGAGGGCGAGGAGATCCTCTTCGCCGTCCGCAACGCCAAGAAGGGCACGCCTCACCTCGACGGCCGTGTTACCGCCCAGAATCAGAAGGGATAGAACCGAGTGAGCACTACTACCGAGAACAAAGGGATGGCGGAGCGCGGGATGGGCTTCGGCCTGCGAGCGCTCAACCGTCTCGCCGGCTCTGACCTGTTGGACCGCATCCGCGTCCGCAAGCAGGTCGAGCGAGCCCTCTTCCAGGGCACCAAGAACGGATTCCGCGGCGCCACTGCGGCCGGTCGCGCCTTCAAGGCGACCCAGCAGCTGGGCAAACCGGCCCGCCAGAAGAAGAGCAAGTCGACGGGGCTGTTCGACCTCACCCCCGACGACGAGCAGCAGATGTTCCAGGAGGGCGGCCGCGCCTTCGCCGAGGAAAAGATCCGCCCGGCGGCGCTGAAGGCCGACGACGAGCGCGAGACCCCGAAGGAGATCCTCGACCAGACGGTCGAGCTCGGCGTCGCCATGCTCGGCGTCCCCGAGGAGCTCGGCGGCGTCATGACCGAAGGCTCGGCCGTGACCAGCGTGCTGATCGGCGAGGCCCTCGCCCACGGCGACATGGGCATCGCCTACGCCGCTCTCGCCCCCGGTGCCGTCGCCACCGCGATCGGCCTCTGGGGCAGCGCCGAGCAGGAGGCGACCTACCTCCCCGCCTTCACCGGCGAGGACGTGCCCGCCGCCGCCCTGGCGATCCTCGAGCCGCGGCCGCTGTTCAACCCGCTGGAGCTGGAGACGAAGGCGAAACGCAAAGGCGACGACTGGGTCCTGACCGGGGCCAAGTCGCTGATCGCCCGCGCCAAGGAGTGCGAGCTCTTCGTCATCGCCGCCGACGCCGAGGGCATCGGCCCGGCCCTGTTCGTGGTCGAGTCCGGGGCCAAAGGCCTGACCGTCGAAGACGAGCCGGCGATGGGGCTGCGCCCCGCGGCCACCGGCCGCCTGCTGATCGACAAAGCGAAACTGCCCGGCAGCGCGCTGCTCGGCGAGGGCAACGCGAAAGCGAAGGACTACGCGGCCTGCGTGGCCCGCTCGCGGATCGCCTGGTGCGCTCTCGCCACCGGCACCGCTCAGGCAGTGCTCGACTACGTGATCCCCTACGTCAACGACCGCCAGGCGTTCGGCGAACCGATCTCCAACCGCCAGGGCGTCGCCTTCGCGGTCTCCGACATCGGCATCGAGTCGAACGGGATGCGGCTGGCGACCTACCGGGCGGCGAGCCGCGCCGACCGCGGCGAGAGCTTCGCCCGCGAGGCGGCGCTCGCTCGCGGCCTCTGCGCCCAGAAGGGGATGAAGATCGGCTCCGACGGCGTCCAGCTGCTCGGCGGCCACGGCTTCGTCAAGGAGCACCCGGTCGAGCGCTGGTACCGAGACCTCCGAGCTGCGGGCGTCATGGAGGGCGCCCTGCTCGTCTAGGCGCCGCCTAGCGAGCTAAAGGCAAACCATGATCAACGTCGAGATACCGAAGAAGTTCAAGCCGCTGGCGAACCAGGCCAACCAGGTCGCGACCGAGGTGTTCCGCCCGATCTCCCGTAAATACGACGAGGCCGAGCACGCCTACCCGAAAGAGCTCGACATGCTCGCCTCCCTGATCGACGGGATGAACGAGGGCTCCGACATCGGCGGTGCCGGCGCGGCCGGGGTCCGTCGCGAGAAAAGCGCCGACGGCGAGAACCGCAACGGCTCCAACCTCTCCACCGTGCTCGGCATCATCGAGCTCTGCTGGGGCGACGTCGGCCTGCTGCTCTCGATGCCGCGGCAGGGGCTCGGCAACTCCGCGATCGCCTCGGTGGCGACCGAGGAGCAGCTGAAGAAGTACGGCGGCAAGTGGGCGGCGATGGCGATCACCGAGCCGGAAGCCGGCTCGGACTCGGCCTCGATCCGCGCCACCGCCGAGCTCGACGGCGACGAGTACGTCCTCAACGGCGAGAAGATCTTCGTCACCTCGGGCGACCGGGCCGACCTGATCGTCGTCTGGGCCAGCCTCGACCGCTCGAAAGGGCGGGCCGCGATCAAGTCGTTCATCGTCGAGCGGGACAACCCCGGCCTGAAGCTGGACCGGCTCGAGCACAAGCTCGGGATCCGCGCCTCGGACACCGCCAACTTCACCCTGCAGGACTGCCGGGTGCCGAAAGAGGCGCTGCTGGGCGACCCGGAGGTGAAGGAGAAGGGCTTCGCCGGGGTGATGGAAACGTTCGACAACACCCGGCCGCTGGTCGCCGCGATGGCCGTCGGCGTCACCCGCGCCGCGCTCGAAGAGACGCGGACGAAGCTGAAGGAAGCGGGCGTCAAGATCGACTACGACCAGCCCCTCCTCTCCCAGTCCGCCGCCGCGGCGCGGTTCCTGGAAATGGAGGCCGACTACGAGGCCGCCTGGTCGCTGACCCTCCAGGCCGCCTGGATGGCCGACAACTCGAAGCCGAACTCGCTGCAGGCCTCGATGGCCAAGGCGAAGGCGGGGCGCACCGGCGTCGACGTCACCCTCGGCTGCGTCGAGCTCTGCGGCAGCATCGGCTACGGCGAGAACGAGCTGCTGGAGAAGTGGGCCCGCGACTCGAAGATCCTCGACATCTTCGAGGGGACGCAGCAGATTCAGTTGCTGATCGTGGCGAGGCAGCTGCTGAAGAAGAGCTCGGCTGAACTTCGGTAGCCAGAGGGGCAGGTAGTAGGGGGGCGGGTGCCCCCTCTCCAGACACAGCTCGCCTATGGCTCGCTGTTGAGTGTCTGGAGAGGGGGCACC
>DASZDI010000117.1:0-5667 GCA_035942135.1 Solirubrobacterales bacterium
TCGACGCCGCCGACTGGCCCGCGCACGACATCGAGCGCTGGTGCAACGCCGCCTGCTTCGCGGCCGGCATCCCCTACATCACGATGAGCCACTTCCCGCCGATCGCCCGGGTCGGCCCGCTCTACGTGCCGGGCGAGACCGGCTGCTTCGCCTGTCAGGAGACGGGCTACCGGCGCGAATACCCGCTCTTCGACGTCGCCGTCGACCAGCGGCGGGCGAAACCGAGGCCGGCGGCGACGCTGGGGCCGGCCTGCGGGTTGATCGGCGGCCAGGTGGCGCTGGACGTGATGCACCTGCTGACGGGCCTGAGCAAGCCCTCCAGCCAGGGCGTCTCCCACCTCTACGACCTGCGGACGATGGAGGTCAAACGCGAGCCGGTCGTCCCGGAGCCGGGCTGTCCCGTCTGCGGACACCTGCAGCCGCCCCGCGAGGAGGCCGTCGAGGAAGAGGAGCGGGCCGAGGGGTAGGTTTCGGCGACGCATGCGCCTCGCCGCCCCGCTCCTGATCGCCGCCGTGCTCGCCCTCCTGGCGGGCTGCGGCGACTCGTCCTCGGACGAGACCTCGAGCGGCGCGTCCGAGGCGAGCACCTCGACGGCGCCCGCCGGGGCCTCGGCCCGCGCCTGTCCGGTCGGCGACCCGGAGGTCGTGGCGCTGCGGGCGACCGGGGCCGGCTGCGCCGAGGCGCGCGAGGTGATGTCCGGCTGGCGCCGAGCGCGCGAGTGCGCCCCACAGGGAGGCGCCTCCCGCGCGGGCTGCTCGCTGCGCTCCTACCGCTGCCAGGCGACGGCAACCGGCCGCGGCTGGTCGGTCAGCTGCGCCAAGCCCGGCCGCTCGATCGCCTTCACCGTCCGCCGCGGCTGACCGATCGAAGAAGAGCGCCGACCCGATCCTTCCTAGAATGCCCTGAGCGCGCCGGCGTAGCTCAGTTGGTAGAGCACTTCATTCGTAATGAAGGGGTCCCCGGTTCAAGTCCGGGCGTCGGCTCTACTCGTGCAGGTCGGGCAACTCTCCATGGGCCGCTTCGAGCTCAGCCAGGTCGACCAGGTCCCTTTCTCTCCCCACCGCTCTCTTCATCGCGACCAGGTCGCCCAGAGAGCAGATCGGCGCCTCGACCCCGTCGACCTTCTTCACCTCTGCCCGCGCCAGCAGATCACCGAAGGCGATGCCCGTGGCCCTGTCGGAGACGAGGTCTACTTCTCCCGCCGCAGTGGCGAGGTGAACGCTGCGCTCGGGCGAGACGCTCCCCTCCGGCAAGGGCGACCCGTCCGGCCGGGTCGCTCCCCATCGCTCGACAAGCGACTCGATCCGGCTGACGTTCTCCGGATCGGGATCGAAGACCGCATCGAGATCCCGGGTGGCACGGACGACACCGTGCCTGATCAGGGCGATGCCGCCGATCAGGACGTAGCGAACGCCGGCCTCGTTCAGGTCTTCGAGAATGCGACCGAAACCGGTCACCGGCGGGCGGCCAACTCGATCGCCTGCGTGGACAGCGCGATCCCTTCGGCAAGCAGCTCCTCGGGATCGCGCATCGCGTCGCGGATCAGCCGGTACCGTCGCCATTCGCTCGCCGCTGCGGCATCGTCGCCCCGCTCTTCCGCGGCCTTGGCCTTGGCGCTCGCTTCGTCGAGTCTTTGCCGGGAGGCCATGGGAGCAGGATAGTTCCGACGGCTATTTCTTCTTTTTCTGGCGGCGTTCGAGGACTTCGCCGAAGGCTTTCTCGATTTCGCCGGTGAGGCTGAGGCGGAAGGTGGCGTTGAGGGCGTCGAAGGCGAGGGGGCGGAGGCGGCCGATCGCGGCGATGATCTCGTCCCAGCCCTCCTCGGGACGGCCGGCGTCGTCGAAGGGCTTCCAGACGTTCTCGACGAAGAGGTCGACGAAGGTGCGGGCGGACGACTGGGCGTTGCGGTTCAGCTTTTCGATCGCCGCCAGGGCGGCGGGGAGCTCGATCCCCATCGCGAGGACTTCCTCGGCGGCGCGGACGAGGGCGGGGCTGGGCGCTTCGTAGCGGTCTTCGCCGAGGTCGACGAGGAGGCCGAGCTTCTTCGCTTTGTCGATCAGGCGGTCGTCGTCGGTGCCGAATTTCTCGGCCAGCTCCTCGCGGGCGTAGACCTCGGGCGCCTCGGTGGCGAAGGGGGCGGTGACGGCCTGGCGCAGGCCGACGAAGCGATCGGCGTCGGTGCCGTGCTCGCCGATCAGCCGGGAGATCGCGCTCAGCTTGAACCCCTCCGCCTGCATCTCCTGGATCAGGCGCAGCCGGGCGACGTGCTCCTGGCCGTAGTAGCCGATCCGGGAGCGCACCTCGGGCGGTGGCAGCAGGCCGCGCGACTGGTGGTTGCGGATGTTCCGCACCGACATCCCCGTCTCATAGGCGAGCTGCTCGACGGTGAGGTTTGCCTCGGAGGACGCGGAATCCGCGGTGGCATCGGCTTTCTTGGCCATATGCCGATACTACCTTGAGAATGTAACCTCGTTTGAGGTAACGTTTATGTGGGAACAAGCTTTCTGCAATCCACCTCAATCCACCTGAAGGATTCGACCCATGGACCTCAGCTTCTCCACGATTCTCGCCGCAGCCTCCCCTCCAGCCGGAGGCGCCGAGATCGTCCAGATCGTCATCGCCACCTTCGCCGCCTCGATCGTCACCGCGGCCCTCCTCTTCCTCGGCTTCGGCCACCGCACCGGCCGCACCCAGGTCCTGCAGCGCCTCTCCGACCACGCCGAAAGGGCGTCCGGCCTCCCCGGCTGGGTCTCCTTCCCCTCCGCGATCGCGACCGTCTCGCTGCTGACCGCCGTCTTCGGCATGTACTGGGACATCGCCCTCCACATCGACAACGGCCGCGACGCCGGGCCGCTCGCCAACCCGGCCCACTACTTCATCCTGATCGGCCTCTTCGGCATCTTCAGCGCCGGCTTCTTCGCGATGGTCCTCCCGCGCGAGCGCCCCAGCACCGTCGCCGTCCGCCTCGGGCGCGACTGGTGGGCCCCGCTCGGCGGCGTCCTGATCTGCGCCTGCGGCGCCTTCTCGCTGATCGGCTTCCCGCTCGACGACGTCTGGCACCGCCTCTTCGGTCAGGACGTGACCCTCTGGGGCCCGACTCACCTGATGCTGATCGGCGGCGCCGCGATGACCCTGGTCGGGATCGCCGTGCTGACCGTCGAGGGGCTGCGGTCGAACGCCTCCGCCGAGGCACCGATCAAGGAGCTGCTGCACACGCGGATGGCCCGCGGGGTGGCGCTGACCGGCGGCCTGATGCTGGGCCTCTCCACCTTCCAGGCCGAGTTCGACTTCGGCGTCCCCCAGTTCCAGCTGATCTTCCAGCCGATCCTGCTGATGCTCGCGGCCGGCGTCGGCCTCGTCCTCGCCCGCGTCTACGCGGGCCCCGGCGCCGCCCTCGGCGCCGCCGTCTTCTTCATCGCCATCCGGGGGATCCTCGCGGTGGCGGTCGGGCCGGTGCTCGGCCAGACCACCCCCCACTTCCCCCTCTACGTCGCCGAGGCGTTGGTGGTCGAGGCCGTCGCCCTCTTCGTCTCGACCCGGCAGCCGCTGCGGTTCGGGCTCGTCGCCGGGATCGGGATCGGCACCGTCGGCCTCGCCGCCGAGTGGGCCTGGTCGCGCCTCTGGATGCCGCTGCCCTGGCCCGGGTCCGCCTTCCCGGAAGCGGCCGTGCTCGGCTTCGCCGCGGCGATCGCCGGCGCCACGATCGGCGCCTGGATCGGCAGCCACCTCTCCGCCGAGCCCGCCGAGCGGTCCCCCCAGCTCCGCCTCGCCGCCGTCTGCAGCGCCGCGGTCCTGGCGGTGCTGGTCGGTTACGGCCTCTACACCCCGACCCAGCAGGAGGTGAGCGCCCAGGTCTCCCTGCAGGAGGTCGGCGGCTCCGACGGGCGCGAAGTCAACGCCCTCGTCAAGCTCGACCCGCCCGACGCGGCCGCGGACGCGGAGTGGTTCGACGTCACCGCCTGGCAGGGCGGCGGGCTCGTGGTCGCGCCCCTGGAGCGGACCGGCCCGGGCCGCTACCGGACCACCGAGCCGGTCCCGGTCCACGGCAACTGGAAGGCGATGATCCGCCTGCACGAGGACAGCTCTCTCACCGCGCTGCCGATCTACCTGCCGCGCGACGAGGCGATCCCGGTCGGCGAAACCCCGGCCTCCGCGCAGTTCACGCGCAAGTTCAGCGACGAGCACCAGCTGCTGCAGCGGGAGGCGAAAGGCGGCCCGGCGATCCTCGTCGCCCTCGCCTACTCGACCGTCGCCGCGATCGCGCTCTCGCTGCTCGTCCTGATCGCCTGGGCCCTGCACCGGCTCGCGGTCGACCTGCGCCCGGCGCCGCTGTGGCGACGGCTGCGGACCCGCGCCCTCGGCTTCCAGCACGGCGGCAGCAGATGATCCTGCCGCTCGCCCACCACCCGATCCTGGTCTCGCTGCCGGTCTTCGCGCCGGCCCTGCTCGTCATCCTCGCCCTCGTCGTCCACCGCTTCCGCGAGCGACGGCGGTGGGAAGAGGAAGAGAGCAGCGGCCTTTAACCGCGAGTCCGCGAAAACCCTCCTTCAGGAACGGTTTTCGCGGACTCGCGACATCGGCTCCTCGGCTGCCTCGATCGCCTCGGCGTACGGGCCGTGGAGGGTCGAGCGCGGGGGTGGGATCGTGACCCCGTAAGCCTCCTGCATCGCCCGGCTCAGCGTCCGCTTGAAGGTGGGGCCGTGCCAGGCGTGCGCTTCGGCGGCGCGACCGACGTGGAGGTGGACCAGCTCGTGCAGCAGGGTCTCGAGCACGTCGCCGGGGCGGATGCCGGGGTAGGCGGTGACCGAGAGCCGGTACTGGCTCGGGACGGCGAAGCCGAGGCGGTTGGGGCGCTGCCGGGCGCGGCGGACCTTGAGCTCGGGCGGGCGCTCGGCGAGCGGGCCGTCGGCGAAGACGGGCAACGCCCGCAGGCGCTCCATCTCCGCGTCGAGGGCGATCCCGGCGACGGCGTAGTAGGAGCGCGGCCGAGGCCGCGGCAGCGCCTTTGCCCTCGGCTTGGGCGATGCGAGCGGCGCGGCCTTGCGGCGGCGCCTCAGACCTGGCAACGGGGGCACCAGTAGGTGGTCCGGTTGTCGTCGCCCTGGCCGCGCGAGGAGATCCGGCCGCGGCAGCGCGGGCAGGCGCCCTGGCGGCGGCGGTAGACGCGGTGCGGGTGGCGGCCGCTCTCGACCGCCTCGCTCATCAGGTCGCGCGCGGCGGAGAGGACCGCGCGCAGCTCCTCTTCGGAGAGATCACCGATCGGCCGCCAGGGGTCGACCCGGGCGGCGAAGCAGGCCTCGCTCTTGAAGATGTTGCCGATGCCCGCCACCAGGGGCTGGTCGAGCAGCGCGTCGCCGAGACCGCGGCCCGGGTCGACGCGCATCGCCGCGACCACGCCCTCGAGGTCGAACCGCTCGGCGAGGATGTCCGGCCCGAGCCGCGCCAGCTGGGGATCGCGCCGCAGCCGTGCGGTCGGCATCACCCGCAGGGTCGGGCCGCCGAACTGGACCGCGTCCCAGCCGCCGCCGGAGAGGACCGCCCAAGCCGAGGAGCGGGGCCGCCGCCAGCGCTCGCCTTGGCGGTAGAGGTGCCAGCCGCCGCTCATCCCCAGGTGGCTGCGCAGGGAGAGGTCGCCGAAGCCGAGCAGGAGGTGCTTGCCGCGGGCC
>DASZDI010000118.1:0-2234 GCA_035942135.1 Solirubrobacterales bacterium
GGCGGGGGGACATCCTTGATCGGGGGGCTCTGGCGGCGCTGTTCGACGGGGTCGATGTCGCCGTCCACCTTGCCTTCGCGATCTTCGGTAGCCGCGACGAGACCCGCAAGGTCAACCTGCAGGGGACCCGCAACGTCTTCGAAGCGGCGATCAAGGCGGAAGTGCCGCGGCTGGTCTATGCCTCCTCTGTCGCCGCCTACGGCTTCCATCCCGAGAACCCGCAGCCGCTGACCGAGGACGTCCCCGCGCGCGGCAGCGACGACTTCTACTACTCGGCTCAGAAGGCCGAGCTCGAGGACCTGCTCGACGAGCTCTTGGTCGGGAGCGGGGTGGAGGCCTACGTCTTCCGCCCCTGCATCGTCGCCGGCCCGCGGGCGACGATGCTGATCGAGCAGACGGTCGACTCGGTGCGGCTCGGCGACCCGCTGCCGCCACTGCGCAAGGGAATCGAAAAGCTGCCGCTGGCGAAGCCGGTCCTGCCCGATCCCGGAACCCCGATCCAGCTCGTCCACCACGACGACGTCGCCCAGGCGATGGCGGCCGCGATCTGCGGCGACGGCCCGCCCGGGGTCTACAACCTCGCCGGCGAGGGCGAGATCCAAGTCTCCGACCTCGCCCGCTCGATCGGCTGGCGCTCGATCCCCGTCCCGAGGCAGACGGCAACCGTCGGCGCCGCGGCGGCCAAGCGCCTCCGGTTCGTCTCCGCCCAGCTCGAGTGGGCGACCGCCTTCGACACCCCCGTCCTGATGGACACCGCCAAAGCCCGGCGGGAGCTCAAGTGGCAGCCGCGCTTCGACGCCCAGGAGACCTTGGAGCAGACCGCCGTCGGCGCCCGCGAGAAGGGCCTGCTGGACTAGCAACTCCCGGGTTCGACGGGCACCGCTGTAGATCGGCCTGCTCTTGGTTCCGTGGTTCCTTTTGCACCTCATAGGTGAATAAGGAACCACGGAACTTCGGCTTGCCTGTGACGGGGGTCTCCCCGGGCCGCGGGGGCGGTTTCAGGCGACGACCGTCAGCGCACTGGGGGCGGCGCGCAGCTCGACCCGCTCGCGCTCGCCGATGTAGTCGCCGTCGACCTGCAGCGGGAAGGGGCGCGGCGCGCCCTGCTTGTCGGTCGAGGCGGTCTCGACGACGGCATGGGTGACGTCGTCGAAGTGAGTGACCTGCTTGTGGCGACCGGCCGGCTTGGTCTCGCTGAAGAGGCTGCTGATCAGCGTCGGCATGTCGCGCTGCGTCGCTCGTTTCAGCACCGCCAGCGAGAGGGTGCCGTCGTCGAGCGCGATCCCCTCGCAGACGCGGATCGGCCGGCTGGCGAAGTAGGTGAAGGGGTCGGAGTTCTGGACGATCGTGGTGACCCCCTCTACCGGCTCGTGCCCGTCGACCGTCGTCCGCACCCGGATCGGGTTGACCAGGTACTTGCGGTAGAAGCCGGAGACCCCGGCCCAGCTGTAGTAGTAGGGGCCGGCGCTGGCCTTCAGCTTCGGGTTGGCGTCGACCCGGCGCACGACCGTCGCGTCGATCCCGACCCCGCAGGAGAAGACGAAATACCGGTCGTCGACCATCCCGAGGTCGATTTTCCGCGGCCGCCAGTCGTCGGCGAGCGAGAGCAGGTGCTCGGTGGCGTCGACCACGTCGTTCGGGATCCCCAACGTCCGCCCGACCACGTTGGTCGACCCCCCCGGCAGGACCGCCACCGGCAGGTCCGTCCCGGCCAGCCCGTTCGCAACCTCGTTCAGCGTCCCGTCGCCCCCGAAGGCGACGACTACGTCATAGCCCCCGTCCTGCGCCTCGCGCCCGATCTCGGTCGCATGGTTCTGCGCCTGCGTCGCCACGGCTTCGACGTCGAACAGCCCCTGCAGCGCATAGACCACCAGGTTTTTCAGCCGATCCGAGACCGTCGTCGCGTACGGATTGACGATCAGCAGCATCCGCTTCTTGGCGGGCTTGCGGCGGCGTAGAGAGCGAAGCTGCGCAGACACGGACGGTGCAGCCTAATGCCGTTGAGGAGCGTCCGCTCGCGTGGCTTTACTCATAGGGATGGCGAACGAGCGCACGCGAGATCCGGCCGAGGAGCGCGAAGAGATCTATGGCCACATCGAGGAAAGCCCCTCCGAACGCCCTCTTCCCAGCTTCAACGAAGGCATAGGACGTATCCCGACGGGACCAGCAAAGGGCTGGCGACTCCGAGCCAAAAAAGCAAAATCTTGCGATGTCTGCGAAGGCGACCTTTGGAT
>DASZDI010000119.1:0-4203 GCA_035942135.1 Solirubrobacterales bacterium
GTCACCGCCGCCTGCTTCGCCGAGCTCGGCCACCCCGTGATCGCCCGCGACATCGTCCAGGAGAAGGTCGACTCGCTCTCGCGCGGGGAGGTCTCGATCCACGAGCCCGGCCTCGAGGACCTGCTCCGCCGCAACGCCGAGCGGCTCACCTTCACCACCGACATGGACGAGCTGCTGGCGGGGGCGCGCCTGCTCTTCGTCTGCGTCGACACCCCGCCGACCTACTCCGGCGACGCCGACCTCTCGCGGGTGCGGACGGTGGTCCAGGACCTCTCGGCCGACGGCGACCACGTCCTGATCATGAAGAGCACCGTCCCGGCGGGCACCGGCGAGTCGATCCGCCGCGACATGCCGAACCTCTCCTACGTCTCCTGCCCCGAGTTCCTCAAGGAGGGCACGGCGGTGAAGGACTTCATGAACCCCGACCGGGTGGTGATCGGCGCCGACCCCGGCGACGAGGCGGCGGCCGACGCGGTCGAGGCCCTCTACCGGCCGCTCGGCGGCGAGATCCTCCGCACCGACGTCGCCAGCGCCGAGATGATCAAGCTCGCCTCCAACGCCTTCCTGGCGACCAAGATCTCCTTCATCAACGAGATCGCCAACGTCTGCGAGGAGGTCGGCGCCGACGTCGGCCAGGTCGCCCAGGGGATGGGCCTCGACGAGCGGATCGGCACCGCCTTCCTGCGCGCCGGGATCGGCTACGGCGGCAGCTGCTTCCCGAAGGACGTCAGCGCCCTGAAGATGCTGGCCGGCAACACCGGCTACCACTTCCAGCTGCTGACCTCGGTGATCGAGGTCAACGAGCTGCAGAAGCGCCGCGTCGTCGGCAAGCTCGAGAAGCACCTCGGCTCGCTGATCGGCAAGCGGGTGGCGCTGCTCGGCCTCGCCTTCAAGCCCGACACCGACGACATGCGCGAGGCCTCGAGCCTGGTCCTGGCGGCGCGGCTGCAGGGGGAGGGGGCGGAGGTCGTCGCCTACGACCCGGTTGCCGCCGAGCGCGCCTCCGAGCTGCTCGGCAGCGTCGAGATGGCGACCTCGGCGATGGAGGCTCTGGAGGGCGCCGACGCCGCCGTCCTCGTCACCGAGTGGCGCGAGTTCGCCGAGCTCGACTGGGCCGCCGCGGCGGAGCGGATGGCGCGGCCGCTGGTCGTCGACGGTCGCAACTTCCTCGACCCGGCGGCCCTGCTCGCCGCCGGCTTCGAGTACGAGGGCATCGGCAGGGCCGTGTCAACCAGTCAACCGACGGCGAACGCTTCCTAGTGCTCTTTGCCGACCAGGAGGGCTAGGGCTTGCAGGCGATCGTCCTGGTCGGCGGCGAGGGCACCAGGCTGCGGCCGCTGACCAGCGACGTCCCGAAGCCTGCCGTCACCCTCGTCGACCGGCCCTTCCTCGCCTACGCGATCGAGTGGCTGGCGGCGCACGGGGTGAGCGAGGTCGTGCTCGCCTGCGGCTTCCTCCCCGACGTCCTGCGCGAGGCGCTGGGCAGCGAGGAGGAGCGCGCCGGGGTGACGATCACCTACGTCGCCGAGCCGCAGCCGCTGGGGACCGCCGGGGCGATCCGCTTCGCCGCCGCGGCGCTCGGCGACCGGCTCGAGGACCGCTTCCTCGCCCTCAACGGCGACGTCCTCACCGACCTCGACCTCTCGGCGTTGGTGTGGGAGCACGAGCGGCGCGGCGCCCGCGCCACGATCGCCGTCCATCCCGTCGAGGACTCCGCCGCCTACGGCCTCGTCCGCCGCGACGGGGAGGGGAGGGTGCTGGAGTTCCTCGAGAAGACCGGCGAGCCGGTGCCGGGCGAGATCAACGCCGGCGGCTACGTGCTCGACCGCTCCGTCCTCGACCTGGTGCCGGCGGGCCGCGCGGTCTCGATCGAGCGCGAGGTCTTCCCCCGGCTCGTCGGCGACGGCCTTCAGGGGCTGCTGCTGGAGGGGTACTGGATGGACATCGGCACCCCCGAGCGCTACCTGCAGGCGAGCTGGGACATCCTCGAGGGCCGGGTCGAGACGCGGGTCGAGCCGAGCTCCCCGGGGATGCTGCTGGCCGCCGATGCGACGATCGCCGCCGACGCGCAGGTCGGCCCGCGGGCCGTCGTCTCCTCCCGCTGTCGGCTCGAGGCCGACGCCGAGGTGGCCGACTCCGTCCTGCTGGAGGGCTGCAGCGTGGGCGAGGGCGCCCGGGTCAGCGGTTCGATTCTGGCTCCCGGGGTAGAGGTGGCGCCCGGCGCCCGACTCGAGGGCGCCGTCGTCGGACGAGATGAAAGAGTCCCCGCCTGAGATGAGCCCGATCCTCGAAGACACCCTCGGCCTGCCCGATCAGCTGCGCGACGCCCTCTGGCGGATCGAAACGGCGCGCCTGGAGCCGGTCGACTCGGCCGGGGTGATGGTCTGCGGGATGGGCGGCTCGGCGATCGGCGGCGACCTCGCCGCGAGCGCCCTGGCCGAGCGCCTGACCAGGCCGCTGATCTCGATCCGTGGCTATGGGCTGCCGAGGTGGGCGACGCCCGAGTGGACGGTGCTCTGCTCGAGCTACTCGGGCAACACCGAGGAGACCCTCGCCTGCTTCGAGGCGGCGGAGGCCCTGGGGGCGCGGCGGATCGTCGTCAGCACCGGCGGCGCGCTCGTCGACCGGGCGCGGGAGGCGGGGGTCCCCGTCGTCGGCCTCCCCGGCATCTTCCAGCCCCGGGTCGCCGTCGCCTACATGTTCGCCGCCGCCGCCGAGGTGGCCGCGCTGGCGGGGGTCGCCCCCCGCATCCACACCGAAATCGACGCCGCCGGGGTCTTCCTCGCGAGCCGGCTCGACGCCCTCAAGTCCCAGGCGGCGGAAGTGGCCGAGCGGCTGGGCGGGGCGCCGACGGTGATCTACGGCAGCGACCTGACCGCGCCGGTGGCCCGCCGCTGGAAGACCCAGATCAACGAGAACGCGAAGCTGCTCGCCTTCCACTCCGAGCTTCCCGAGGCCGACCACAACGAGATCTGCGGCTGGTCCGCCGAGTCCGGCGCCGACGGGATCGCGGCGGTCTTCCTCGAGGACGCCGACCAGCACCCGCGCGAGCGGCGCCGCTTCGAGCTGACCGCCGAGACGGTTGCGGCGCAGGCCTCCGTCGCGGTCCGGCTGGAGACGGAGGGGGAAAACCGGGTCGAACGCCTGCTCTGGGCGGTCCTGCTGGGTGACCTCGTCTCGCTCGAGCTGGCCGCGCGGCGGGGGGTCGACCCGGAGAGCATCGAGGCGATCGAGCAGCTGAAGGAGGGCCTGGCGGGATGAGGGCGATGGTCTTGGCGGCGGGGCTGGGGACGCGGTTGCGGCCGATCACCTACGAGATGCCGAAGCCGATGGTGCCGGTCCTCGACAAGCCGGTGATGGAGCACATCCTGCGCCTGCTCGCCCGCCACGGCTTCACCGAGGCGATCGCCAACCTGCACTGGTTCCCGGAGCTGATCGAGAGCTACTTCGGCGACGGCTCGGCGCAGGGCGTCTCCCTCTCCTACAGCCGCGAGGAGCAGCTGCTGGGGACCTCCGGCGGGGTCCGCAACGCCGCCGACTTCCTCGGCGACTCCTTCCTCGTCATCTCCGGCGACGCCCTCACCGACCTCGACCTCGGCGCGATGCGCGAGCTCCACGAGTCCCATGACGGGATCGCCACCCTGGCGATGAAGCGGGTCGTCGACACCAGCCAGTTCGGCGTCGCGATCGTCGGCTCCGACGGCCGCATCCAGGGCTTCCAGGAGAAGCCGGACCCCTCCGAAGCGCTCTCCGACCTCGCCAACTGCGGCATCTACATGTTCCGCAAGGAGATCTTCGACTTCTTCCCCGAGCCCGGGACCAGCAAGGCCGCCAGCCCCGGCGACCCCGACGGCTTCGCCGACTGGGCGATGGACGTCTTCCCCCGCCTGCTCGACGGCGACGTCCCCTTCTACTCGCACGAGATCGACGCCTACTGGAACGACATCGGCAACCTCGAGGAGCTGCGCGAGGGCAACGTCGACGCCCTCACCGGCGCGGTGTCGGTCGACCGTGAGGGCGAGCTGGTCGAGGGCTTCCGCAGCGGCGAGCGGATGGAGGGCGAGCCCGACCTGGTCGGCCCGGTCCTGCTCAGCCCCGACTGCGAGATCGGCGACGACGTCCGCATCGACGGCCCCGCGGTGATCGGCGACGGCGTCCGCGTCGGCGACGGGGCGCGGCTGAAAGAAGTCATCGCCCTCCCCA
>DASZDI010000120.1:0-2666 GCA_035942135.1 Solirubrobacterales bacterium
TCGCCGAGCGGGCCGCCGGCGTCCCCCATGAACGAGAAGCGGGCGTGACACCCCGGGCGGCTGCTGTCGAGCCAGAACGCGCTCTCGCTCTCGCCATACAAGGCGACGAATGCGGCTTCGGGATCTATGCCCACCCCCATCGACCGAACCTTCAGCTTCGTGCGGGTCGCCGTTGTCGCTTTCTTCCCTACCGGGTGGGAACAAAGCGACACAGCTCCTCTCCGACCGCTCGGCGTCAGGTCGCGGAAGTTGGCGAGGAGGCGGGTGCCGTGCTCGGTGGCCACGGACTCGGGGTGGAACTGGACGGCCCATCGGGGGCGGTGGCGATGTTCGACGGCCATCGGGATGCCGTCGCTGGTGGCTGTCTCGTGCAGGGACGGCGGCAGCGGGCGGGTCAGCGCCAGCGAGTGGTAGCGGGTTGCCTGAAACGGGCTGGGGATGCCGGCGAACAGAGGCGAGCCGTCGTGCTTGATCGGGGCGACGTGGCCGTGCATCGGCTTCGGGGCGCGGTCAACCCGTCCCCCCTCCACCCAGCCCATTCCCTGCAGGCCGAGGCAGACGCCCAGCAGCGGCACCTCGCAGCGACGGATCGCTTCCGCGCAGACGCCGAAGTCCACCTCCCTCTCGGGCCGCCCTGGGCCCGGGGAGATGACGACGTTGTCGAAGTCGAGGCGCTCCAGCTCGGCCCAGGACGCCTCGTCGTTGCGGACGACCAGCGGCTCCTCGCCGTTCACCTCCGCCAGCAGCTGGAAGAGGTTGTAGGTGAAGGAGTCGTAGTTGTCGATCAGCAGCGTGCGCATCGAGCGGCCCGCGTCGGCAAGATACCCGTGTGATCGTGAGCGGCCGCCGGCCCGACCCGAGCCTGGGGATCTTCGAGACGCTGCTGGTGGTCGCGGGGGAGCCGGTGGAGCTGGAGGCCCACCTGGCGCGGCTGGGGACGAGCCTCGCCGACCTCTACGGGGCCGAGGTGCCGATCGACGCCGCCGGGCTCGTGCGCGCCGCGGCGGCGGAATCCGAGCTGGGGCGACTGCGCCTGACCGTGGTGCCGAGCGACGCCGGGCTCGAGCTGGACGTCCGGGTCCGACCGGTCGACCCGAGGATCATGTTCCCGTCGGCCGAGAACGGCGCGAGGCTGCGGGCGACGCACCGGGCGGGCGGCCACGGCCCCTATAAGTGGGTCGACCGCCCCGGGATGGACCGCTCCGAGACGGGCAGCGGCCTGCTGATCCGCGACGGCGAGGAACTGCTCGAGGCGGGTTGGGCGAACCTCTTCGCGGTCCGCGGAGGCACCCTCTGGACACCCGCGGCCGACGGCCGCATCCTCGCCGGGATGGCGCGGGCGGCGGTTCAGGAGATCGCGCGTGAAGAAGGGGTCGAGGTTCGAGAAGGGCCGCTGCGCCGCGAGGACCTGCTCACGGCCGACGAGGTCTTCCTGACCAACTCGGTGCGCGGGATCGAACCCGCCGTCGAGCTCGACGGGAGGCCGCTCGCCGGCTGCGGCCCGGTCAGCCGTCGCCTCGCCGCCGGGCTGCGGCGACGCTGGGGGCTGCCGGATGGCTCGGGTGATCCTGAAGCGCCCGCAGCCGTGCCGATACCCGGTCCGCCCGCTCGCTGAAGCGACGAAACCGCACCTCGAAATGCACCGGCGGCTCAGGGGTGGGCTCCGGCTCCTCGACGGGTGCCGGCTCTTCCGCAGGCTCGGGAGCAGGGGCCGTCGGCTCTTCTGGCGCAACCGGCTCGGCCACGACCACAGGGGGCTCGGGCCGCGACTGCACCGCCGCAGCCGCCCGTGCGCTCGCCTCGGCCGCCTCGGCGGCGCGGCGGGCCTGGCGGGCGGCGTCGAGCGCCATCTCCCCCACCTCGCGCACGCCCTCCTCGGAGGCGCGGGCGATCACCAGCGCCTCGTCGATCCGCGCCTCGAGCTCGCTCACCAGCGGCACGGTGCCGCGGGGGACGACCCAATCCTGCGTGCTGTCGCGCTCCGATCCCTCGATATCCAGCAATTTAGGACCGCTGGAGGCGGCAAACGGGCACGGTCATTAGATTTAGCCGCCCCACACCCCCCGAACGACCCGAGGAGCACGTTGAGACACCCCAGAGACTTCTTCCTCCCGCAGGCGATCGGCGCACCGGAGCCGCTCCGCGAGATCCCGGTGAAGCCCTCGCGGATGATCCACTTCCTCGACTTCTCGAACGAGAAGATGGTCGCCAAGGCGGGCGCGATCGCCGAAAAGACCGACATCCTCCTCGGCAACCTCGAGGACGCGGTCCCGGTCGACCGCAAGGAGGCCGCGCGCGCCGGGCTGATCCGCGCCGCCAAGGAGACCGACTTCGGCCAGACCTCGCTCTGGACCCGGGTCAACTCGCTGGAGAGCCCCTGGGTGCTCGACGACCTGACCGAGCTGGTGACCGAGATCGGCGACCAGCTGGAGACGATCATGGTCCCGAAGGTCGAGGGCGCCTGGGACATCCACTACGTCGACCGCCTGCTCGCCCAGCTCGAGGCGAAGGCCGGGCTGTCGCGGCCGATCCTCGTCCACGCGATCCTCGAGACGCCGCAGGGCGTCGTCAACCTGGAGGAGATCGCCAACGCCAGCCCGCGCATGCAGGGGATGAGCTTCGGCCCCGCCGACCTCGCCGCGGCGCGGCGGATGAAGACCACCCGC
>DASZDI010000121.1:0-4265 GCA_035942135.1 Solirubrobacterales bacterium
GGGCCGAACGGCACCTTCACCTACGGGCGCAGCTAACTGGACCGCGAGGATGCGATCCCCTTGTACCTGCCGGAGCTGCCGCTCGAAGAGGAGGAGATCTCTCCGCTCGTCGGGGAGATATCCGGCTGCATCGCCGACGCGGCGCCCGACGCCTGGGGGCAGCGGGTCATCCTCAATCGCCTGACCGGGCGGGCAGACGCCGACACCACCGAGCTGGGACCCCTCACCTATCTGATCGAGTCGGGCTCGGACCGCATCGGCGCGCTCGACTTTCAGCGGTCACCCACCGAATACGCCCCTCGCTCGATGAGGCACGCCACCCTTGACGAACTGGCGGAATCCGCGGAGCGCGTCGAGAAAGAAATCCCGCTCTCACCAGAACTCGACCAAGCGCTCCTGCACGGCAGCTCCGTCGGCGGCGCACGGCCGAAGGCGCTTCTCGACGATGGCGAAGCGCGCATGATCGCCAAGTTCAGCTCCACCACCGACACCTATCCGGTGGTCAAGGGGGAGTTCCTGGCGATGGAACTGGCACGGCGAGCCGGGATCGAAGTTGCGCCGGTACGGCTGACGACGGCCCATGGCCGCGACGCCCTCTTGGTCGATCGCTTCGACCGACCGGGCGGCGGCGGGCGCCACGCGATGGTCTCGGCGCTGACGATGCTCGGACTGGACGAGATGGGCGCCCGCTACGGGAGCTACGCGGACCTCGCCGACCTGGTCCGCGCCCGCTTCACCGAGCCCAAGGCGACGCTGCGGGAGCTCTTCTCCCGGATCGTCTTCAACATCCTCTGCAGCAACAACGACGACCATCCCCGCAATCACGCCGCCTTCTGGGACGGGGAGGCGCTCTCGCTGACTCCCGCGTACGACATCTGCCCGCAGTTGCGGAGCGGCGGCGAGACGGCGCAGATCATGGCGATCGGCAGGGACGGGTGGCGGATGAGCCAAGTGGCCGGCTGCGTCGAGCGCGCCTCGACCTACCTTCTCTCAGAGCAGGAGGCGCGGGAGATCGTCGACCGCCAGATCGAGACGATCGAGGAACAGTGGGACGAGGTTTGCGATCTCGCCGAGCTTGCCGAAGGGACGCGAGCCCACTTTTGGAGACGTCAGTTCCTCAACCCCTACGCGCTGGAGGGGTACAGCCGCGGGGCGGTTTAGGGCTCGATCCGGGTGACGGTGCCGTCTCCGTTATTTGCGACCCAAACCGCGTCGGCGCCGACCGCGACGGCGCCGGGCTCGGGGCCGACGGCGATCGGGTCGCCGTCGATCTCGCCGGACTCGAGGTCGATCTTGGAGACGGTGTCGTCTTCCCGGTTGGCGACCCAGACCGCGCTGGTGCCGGCGTCGATGCCGCCGGGGTGGCCGCCGACCTCGATCGAGCTGACCACCTCGCGCAGCGAGGGGTCGACCTTGGAGACGGTGCCCGAGCGGCTGTTGGCGACCCAGACGAAGCCGTCGGCGACGACGACTCCGGCGGGGCCGCGGCCGACCCGGATCGGTTCGCCGGCGACGAGGCTGTCGGGGTCGAGCCGCCGGATGGCGCCGGCGTCGGCGATCGTGACCCAGAGGCCGTGGGCGCCCCAGGCGAGTCGCAGCCGCGGTACCTGCGGCGGCAGCCCGCCGCGGTAGCGGCGCCCGCCTTCGGCGTTGACGGCCGTGATCCCCTTGCCGGTCTCGTCCGCCACCCAGACCCGCCCGCCGCCGAGGGCGATCGGGCCCGGCTCGCCGCGGAGGTCGATCGTCTTCAGGACCCGACCGCTGCGCGGGTCGAGGCGCCGCAGCTCGCCGCGGCGCGGGTTCGTCACCCAGGTCCATTTGCCGCCGACGGCGACGCCGGCGACGCCGACCCCGAGCTGCCGCGGCCTGCCGATCCTCTCCCCCGTCTCCGGATCGAGGCGGGTGAGCGTGCCGTCGCGCTCGCTCGTCACCCAGGTGGCCCCGGGGCCCGCGGCGACCCGCAGGGGCGGGGTGGCGATCCTGGGCGTAGTCGAGATCTCGGATTCGTCGCCGAGCAGGAGGAAGAGGGCGGCGGCCCCGACCGCAGCGACGAAGACCACGAAGCCGCTGACGAGCCAGGCGACGGCCCGTCCCCCCATCCGCCCGAAGAGCCCCGAGCGGGCGGGGACGGTGGTGCGCTCGCTGCGGTCGCGGGAGAGGACGGCGGTGGGCCGCACCGCGGAGCCCTCGGCGGCGCGGGCGGCAGCGATCAGCTCACCGGCGCTACGGTAGCGATCGCCGGGGTCTTTGGAGACGGCCCACCGGATCGCCGCCTCGATTCCCTCGGGGAGCTCCGGCTCGGTGTCCGCTTCGGCCCGCTGGAAGGGAGCGATCCCGGTCAGCGCCTCGTAGAGGACGCAGCCGAGCGAGTAGACGTCGGCCGCGGGGCCGATCGAGTCGCCGCGCCACTGCTCCGGCGACATGTACTGGGCGGTGCCGACCACCGAGGCGCTGCTCGCGGCGCCGCTTTCGTCGACCGCTTTGGCGAGGCCGAAGTCGGAGAGGTAGGCGCCGTCGCCTTCGACGAGGACGTTGTGGGGCTTGACGTCGCGGTGGACGATCCCGGCCGCGTGGGCGGCGTCGAGGGCGTCGGCGACCTGGCCGAGGAGGTCGAGGGCGCGGCCCGGCGACAGCGGCCCCTCGCGCTCGATCAGGTTGCGCAGGTCGCCGCCCTTGATCAGCCGCATCGCCACGATCAGCTCGCCGTCGACCTCGCGCGAGTCGTAGATCGGCACCACCGAGGGATGCTCGAGCCGGGCGGCGAGGCGGGACTCGCGGAGGAAGCGCTCGCGGAAGCCGCGGCGGTCGACGAGCTCGCGGGCGATTACCTTCAGCGCCACCGGCCGGTCGAGGCCGAGGTGCGTCGCCCGGTAGACGACGCCCATGCCGCCGCGGGCGATCTGCGCCTCGATCCGGTAGCCGGCCACCTCCGAGCCGATAGTCAGGTCCCCCACCCGGTCGTTATATAGCCGAAAGGGGCGCCACTCCTCCGGGACAGTGGAGGAAGGCGCCCCTTTGCGGCAGCCGGGTGGCGCCTAGCGGCGCTGCGGCACCGGCTGCCAGTCGATCACCGGGCCGAGGACCGTGCCTTCGCCCTCGTCGAAGTCGTAACCCTCGGCGAGCTGGGTCTCGCGGCGGGTCTCGACGTTGATCGAGACGAGCTGCTGTTGCTCTTCGACGGCGACGAAGGCGGCGACGCGCTTGCCGTCGGAGGAGAAGACCGAGCTGGTCTTCGACTGGTCGGGCAGCCGGCTCAGCTTGCGGGCTTTGGTCGGGCCGATCTTCTTCGCCCAGAGGCCCTGCGCGCGGCGGAAGATCAGCATCCGGCCGTCGGGCGAGACGTCTTCGACGTAGGCGGAGCCGACGCCCGCGACCTGCTCTTTGACTTTGGTGCCGTTGCGGCGCATCGTGAAGATGTCGGCGTAGGCGGCCGGGCCTTCGGTGCTCTCACCGCGGCTGAAGACAATCCCGGCGGCGAAGTAGCGCGGGGCGAACTCGTCGATGACGCCGGTCCGGGTCAGCCGCGCCAGGCCGGAGCCGGTCGGCTTGATCGAGTAGATGTCGTCGTTGACTTCGGTGCCCGCGGCGGTGGAGCGGACGAAGACGATCGCTTTGCCGTCGGGGGCGAAGGTCGCTTCCTGGTCGTTGCCACCGCTGGTCAGCGGCCGCAGGCCGCCGCCGGTGGCGCCCACCGTGTAGAGGGCGGCGGGAGCGTCAGCCGTGGCGCGCCGCTCGAAGACCACGTAGCGACCGTTCGGCGAGACCTTCGGCACCGAGTCGATCTCCGGGCCGCTGCTCAGCTGCCGCTGGCCGGAGCCGTCGGGGCGGATCGAGTAGATGTCGCCGCCGCGGGCGAAGGCGATCGTCCGCCCGTCCGGCGAGAAGTTCGGTTCGGCGTCGGTCGGGTCTTCGGTCAGCTGGTTGAGCCGCCCGCTTTTCACCGCAAACAGGCCGCCTTTGGCGACGCCGTCGACGGTCGAGGCTTTGGAGAAGACGACAGCGGCCGAGTTGGACGCCGCCGAGGCCACCGCCGGCAGGGCGAGGGCGAGGAGAGCGGTCAGTGCGATCAGGGTCTTCTTGAACATCGGATGCTCCTTTCACGAGCAGTCGGTAAGTGCTTGCACCGATGCTCGGGGCTGGAGCCGTGCGGGCCAATGACACGCGCTTCACCCATCGGGCCACGGATGGCTCGATTGGGGCCAGGCCGCAGAGGGGGGCGGGGTGCCTCTTGCAGACACATCTCGCCTATGGCTCGATGTTGAGTG
>DASZDI010000122.1:0-1896 GCA_035942135.1 Solirubrobacterales bacterium
CCACGGCGCTCCCGGCCCCTTCGCCGATCTGCCCGACCGCGTTCCCGGCGCCTTCGCCGACCGGTTCGAGAGCGTGGGCGATGCCCTTCAGCACGTCGGGGTTGCGGTCGAGCGTGGTCAGCACGCGGTCGATGATCGCGGTGACGTGGTCGAGCCGCGCCCGCAGCAGCGCCTGCGCTTCCACCCCTTTGATGTTGAGCTTGACCTTGCCCAGCTCGGCGTGGACGCCGACGCTCAGCTTGACCAGGTCGAGCACCTCGGCGTGCAGCGAGACCCGCGCCTCGAGGTCGTCGAGCTCGAAGTCGATCTCGTCGACTTTGACGACCGGGATGTCGACGACGACGTCGGGCTCGTCGGTATCGCTGATTTCCCCCGGGTCGATGACCGTGTAGTCCTCGTAGGTGTGCTCCGGCACGGTCTTGTCGGAGCCCTGATTGCGGATCGAGCCCTGTTCCTCCTTCTGCGGAGTCGGGCTTTTGTTGCGGCCGCTGCCGTCGGTGCGCTGCCGGACCGCTTTGCGCCCTTTGCTTTCAGACGTCTTCGATCGCGACCGTTTGCGGTCGCTTTTGCGCTTGGTCTGCTGAGCCATCTTCCACACCTCTCCTCGCTCGCGGGGTTCCCACTCCCTTAAAGAAAAGGTTTCCCTTCCGGTCTGATCGCAAACCGCCCGCGGCGGCTCAGCGCTCGCGCGGAGGGCCGCCGGCGACCAGGCGCCAGGCGCGGGTGACGACGTAGATGACGGCGAAGGAGATCGCCAGGCCGATCGCGCCGAGCACGAGGAGGAAGAGGACGAAGGCGAGGATCGCCAGCGGGACGAGGAGGAATTTCACGCCTCCGTAGTCTTACAGCGGGGATGGGATCAACCGCAGCGATTCTTCAGACGGTCATCGCCCTGGCGGGTGCCAGCGGGGGCGACCGGGCGGTCACCGCGGTCGGCGACAGCCTCGCCCTGCTCGAAGCCCGGCGCGAGGTGGAGTCCCGGCCCGCGCCGGCGCCCGCGCCCGCCGCGGCGAAGGTCGAGCTCCCCACCGCAGAGGAAATCGCCGCCGACCCGACCAAGCTGCCGCCGGCCTCGGCGGGCAGCAACGGCACCCACGTCCCCCACGCCTCCTCGCTCGGCCGCGACGAGATCTTCGCCCACCGCCGCGGCGGCGACCCCGACTCCGCGATCCTCCTCACCGGCGTCGCCCTCGCCCCGCCCGACGCGCCGGAACCCGTGCAGGGGGCGATCAACAACGCCAACCTGATCGTCGGCCGCCCCTACGTCTGGGGCGGCGGCCACGCCTCCTTCTACGACGACTCCTACGACTGCTCCGGCGCCGTCAGCTTCGCCCTCTTCGGCGGCGGCCTGATCCCCCGCCCGCTCACCTCCGGCGAGCTGATGGGCTGGGGCGCACCCGGGCCGGGCAGGTGGATCACCGTCTACGCCAACGCCGGCCACACCTTCGTCGAGATCGCCGGCCTGCGCTTCGACACGGTCGGCGCCGAACAGGGAAGCGGCCCCCGCTGGCACCTCGCCACCGTCTCCGCCGACGGCTATGTCGCCCGGCATCCGCCAGGCCTTTGAGTTGGGCGATTAGGGGGAGCCGGCACCCCAGGTGAAGGCCGGCTCCCGCCCGGTGGTGGCTAGTTGCCCTTCGCGATCGACTCGCGGGGCACCAGACGCTCGGTGCGGATCTCCATCCAGCCTCACCTCCTCCCCGGCTATGTGGTTGCTCTCAGTCGACCGGGAGAATGCTGGAATTAGTTCCACCAATGAAGCTAATTTCACGAAAAACTTCGGATTTTTGAACAGAATGTCCAGTTGAGCGATTACGATCCAAGCGCCCGGAGTAATCAGCCCCCCGATAAGGAAGAGCGATGTCCACCAAAACGCAGCGTCGTAAAGCCACCGAA
>DASZDI010000123.1:0-8031 GCA_035942135.1 Solirubrobacterales bacterium
GGGACAAGGCAGCGCCGGTCGGCGTTCTCAGGCACGACCGTTAGCCCTTTCGCCACATTTGGACAGATGTGCGATGGGGAAATCGCGCCTTTGTATCCACACTCCACTCGATGAGCGCAGAAATCCAAGAATTCTTCTTCAACTGGTATCCCGTCTTCGGCGTCGCCTTCATGGCGATGCTGCTCTTCATCTTCCTGAAGATGCTGCGGGGGATGATGGGCACGACCAAGCCGGAGACGGTGAAGGCGAGCCGCACGGAGCCGGTCCTCTGGGAGGAGGTGCAGGGGGTCGACGCCGCCAAAGAGGAGCTGATGGACGTCGCCGCCTGGCTGCGCGAACCCGACCGCTTCTCCGCCCTCGGCGCCCAGGCGCCCCGCGGCGTCCTCCTCCACGGCCCCCCCGGCACCGGCAAGACGATGCTGGCCCGCGCGGTCGCCGCCCAGGCCGGGGTCGACTTCTACGCCGCCTCGGGCTCCAGCTTCGTCGAGATGTTCGTCGGTCGCGGCGCCGCCCGCATCCGCCGCCTCTTCAAAGAGGCGCGCAAGTCCGGCCGCGCGGTCATCTTCATCGACGAGCTCGACGCGATCGGCGGCTCCCGCAGCTCCGGTGGCGGCGACGGCGGCACCAGCGAGCGCGAGCAGGCGCTGAACCAGCTCCTGGTCGAGCTCGACGGCTTCGAGAAAGACCCCGGCACGGTGATCGTGATCGCCGCCTCCAACTACGTCGACAAGCTCGACAAGGCGCTGCTGCGCCCGGGCCGCTTCGACCGCCTCGTGCTCGTCTCCCCGCCCGACCGCGCCGGGCGGGAGGCGATCCTCCGCAGCCACGCCAAGAACAAGCCGCTCGCCCCCGACCTCGACCTCGCCGACGTCGCCCGCAAGACGACCGGGATGACCGGCGCCCAGCTCGCCAACTCGCTCAACGAGGGGGCGATCATCGCCGGCCGCGCGGGCCGCTTCTACATGACCCGCGAGGACCTCGACGAGGCGCTGCTGCGCCAGGCCGTCGGCTCCCAGCAGGCGCGCCGGCTGAACGCTAAGGAGCGGCGGATCGTCGCCTACCACGAGGCCGGCCACGCGCTCTGCCGGCGCCTGCTCGGCCTCGACCCGCCGGAGATCCTCAGCATCGTCCCGCGCGGGCCGGCGCTCGGCTTCGTCGCCCATTCGCCGCAGGAGGACAGCTACCTGAAGTCCCGCGACGAGCTGCTCGACGAGGTGGTGACGCTGCTGGGCGGGCGAGCCGCCGAGGAGATGGTGCTCGGCGAGAGCTACTCCGGCACCTCCGACGACCTCAACCGGGTCCACTTGGTCTGCAAGCAGATGGTCGCCGAATTCGGGATGGGCGTCGCCCTCGACCACGACGGCCCGGCGCCGATCGCCCTCCCCACCGACGACTACGCGATCTCCGACCAGACCCGCCGCGAGGTCGACCAGGCGGCGATGACCCTGGCCCGCGAGGCCTACCGCCGAGCGCGGGCGCTGATCTCGGCCAACCTCGAGGTGCTGGAGCACCTGGCGGTGCTGGCGCTGGAGCGGGAGACGCTGACCCGCGAGGAGCTCGACGAGATCTTCGCCGCCCACGAGCTGCGCGGGCTGGTCGAGTCGCCCGGCTCCGGCGCGGCGCTGGTGGCGATGAGCAGAGAGGCCCGCTAGGCGTCTTCCGGCGGTCAACCGGACGTTTGGCCAGCCAGCCGGCCAAGGGAGTAGTCTTGGCCGGTCGGCCAGTCAGCGACCTGAGTGTTCAGTCTTAGGCGGGGTGCTCCTCTAGGGTGTTTTCCCATGTGGAGGAGGATCGAGGAGATCTTCGCTCGCCGGGGGCGTCGGAAGGCGCCTCCGGCGGAGCCTTCCGTGCCCGGGGCCGGAGGGATCGTCCACGAGGTCCTCGACCCCACCTTCCTGCGAAGGCACCTCGAAGAGGTGCGCAGCAAAGACCTGCCGGTCCACGAGACCCGGATCGAGTAGTGCTGGAGCTGCTCGCCGTCGCGGCGGCCGGGGCCGCGGCGGGCGCCTCGAACGCGATCGCCGGCGGCGGCTCGCTGATCACCTTCCCGACGATGGTCGCGCTCGGCCTGCCGCCGCTCTCGGCCAACGTCACCAACACGGTCGGGATCGTCCCCGGCGCGGTCGGCGGGGCGCTCGGCTACGCCGACCTGCTGCGCGAGCAGGGCGAGCGCTTCGCCCGTTTCCTGGTCCCGATGCTGATCGGCGCCGTGGCCGGGACGGTGCTGCTCCTGCTCACCTCCGAGGCCGCCTTCGAAGCGATCGTGCCGGCGCTGATCGCCATCTCCTGCCTGCTGCTCCTCTTCCAGCCCCGCCTCACCCCGCGGCTCTCCCACGCCGGCGACGAGCACTCGCCCTTCCTCACCGCGGGCATCCTCTTCTGCGGCGCCTACGGGGCCTACTTCGGCTCCGCCGTCAGCATCCTCCTCTTCGCGATCCTCGCCCTCTTCGTCGCCGACACGCTCCAGCACCTCAACGGGATGAAGATCCTCCTGATCGGCTGCGCCAACCTCCTCGCCGCCCTCGCCTACGCCTTCCTCGCCCCGGTCCACTGGCCCTACGCGGCCACGATCATGGTCTCCTCGTTCGCCGGCGGCCGCGTCGGCGCCCACTACGCCCGGCGCGTCCCCAGCGACCCGCTGCGGATCTCGATCGCGGCGATCGGCCTCGGCGTGGCGGCGGTCTTGGCGGTGCGGGCGTTCGGCTGAGTACGTCCGGTGCGGCGGGCGGCGCTAGCCGAGCTCCGCCTCGCGCGCCGCTTCCTCCCAGGTCTCGTGGGCGCGGGCGCGGCGCACCAGGCCCTCGTCGAGCTCGTAGCTCCAAGCGACCCGGACGGCGAACATGCCGCGGTCGCGGCTGTCGAAGACGGTGCCGAGGACCACGCCCCGCTCCCCCCGCGACTCGATCTGCTCGACCCGGATGTCGAGGTGCTCGAGGCCCTCGCCGAACTGGGCGAGCCAGCGCTGCACACCCTCGCGACCGCGGTAGACCTCCTGCCCGCTCCACATCGTCGGCGACCATTCGATCTGGGGGTGGACCAACTCCAGCACCCCTTCCGGCTCACCGCCGATCAGGGCGATGAAGAGACGTTCGATCACCGACGGCTCCTGCGTCGCCGGTTCTCCCTGGGCGGAGCTCAATCGCTTTCTCGGCGCAGCCGCCGCGCTTCGTCGCGTGCGGCCCTCGCTTCGTCCCGCGCGCGCAGGGCTTCCTCCCGCGCCTCGGCCGCCGCCCGCCGCTGGCGCCGGGCCGCCTCCTCGGCGTCCCAGGCCTCCGAGGCCGCCCGCTCGTCGTGCGCCCGCTGGCGCTCGTCGTGCGCCCGCTGGCGCTCGTCGAGGCCGGACTGGGTGCGGTTGCGGGACTGCTGCTGGGCGTCCTGGGTGCCCTGCTGGCGGCCGCGGGCCGAGCGCTCCCGCGCAAACTCGTCGCCGAACTGGCCGCCGGCGCTCCTGGTTTCGCGCTCCAACCGAGCGAGGGCGGCGTCGCCGCCCGCCTGCTGGTAGTCGAGATCGCGCTGGTCGCGGTCGCCGAAGACCTGGTCAAGGTCGAGCAGGGACTGGTCCTGGTCGAGCTCCTGCTGCTCCTCTTCGCGCGATTTGTCGGGGCTGTCATCCATCGGTTACCTCCATCCCGAGTTCTAGCGGCTGCGGGCGACCGACGTGGTAGCCCTGAACCTGGTCGACGCCCATCTCCCGGATCCGCTCCAGGGTCGCCTCGTCCTCGACTCCCTCGGCGACGCTGGTCATCTCGAAGTTGTGGGCGACGTCGACCATCGATTCGACCACGCGGCGGTCGGCCGCGTCGTTGCCGATCCCGCTGATGAACTCGGTGTCGATCTTCAATTGAGTTACAGGTAGGTGCCGCAGGTACGTGAACGAACCGTACCCAGTTCCGAAGTCGTCAAGCGCGACCCCGCAGCCCATCCGGGTCAACTCGCCCACCAGTTCGCGCGCGCCCGTCATGTTCTCGGCGGCGGCGGTCTCGGTGATCTCGAAGATCAGGTTCGCGGGCGCCACCGCCCCCGTGCTCAGCCTCCTTTCGATCGCGCTGAGGAGGCCGCGGCTGCCGAGGCTGCGGGCGGAGAGGTTGATCGCGACCGGCAGCTCGGCGCCGATCTCCATCCCTTCCCCTACCGCCCAGAGGTCGAGGTCGCGGATCAGCTCGCTTTCCTCGGCGAAGGGCAGGAAGGCGCCGGGGAAGACCAGCTCGCCGTTCATCTGCATCCGCACCAGCAGCTCGTGATGGTGGACGTGGCCGCTGGTCAGGTCGAGGACCGGCTGGCCGTGGAAGACGAGGCCGCCGTTGCCGAGGGCTTCGCGCAGGCGCCGGCGCCACAGCAGCGCTTCGCTGTTGCGCTCTTCGGCCCGCTCGCGGCGGCGGCGGTCGCTGACGTCGTGGCCGACGGTGCAGACCGCGGTCACCTCTCCGGAGAGGCCGTGGATCGGGAAGCCGCGCAGGGAGACCTCGATCCACTCCCCGGCTTTGGTGATCCGCTCGGTCTCGAAGGAGACGGTCCGGCCTTCCGCCACTTCCCGCAGGATCCGCCCCTGCTCGCCCTCGCGGTCGGCGGGGATGATCAGGTCGCCGACGTGCTTGCCGATCGCCTCCCCGGCGCTGTAGCCGTAGAGGCGTTCGGCGCCCTGGTTCCAGCCGGTGACGACGCCGTTCAGGTCTTTGGTGATGACCGCGTCGTCGGAGGAGCGGATGATCGCCGCAAGGCGGCGGTTCTCCTCCTCGCGGCGGCGCCGATCGCTGATGTCGCGGACGACGACGGTCCGCACCGTCGAGCCGCTCTTGGCGGCGCCGAGGGCCACCTCGACGGGGAAGCCGACGCCGTGGGTGTCGTAGGCCTCGAGCTCGGTGGTGAGCGGGGCCGACTCGGCCTCGGCGAGGAGGTCGGCGAAGGGGCGGGCGCCGGCGCCGGCGAGCAGGTTGCCGACCGGCTTGCCGACGATCTCGATCTCCTCGCGACGGAAGACCCGGAAGGCGCGCTCGTTGCAGGCGACCACCCTGCCGTCGGGGCCGACGGTGAGGACGGCGTCGAGGCCGACCAGGGCCCCGGCGCTGGTCGCTTCCGCCGCCTTGGCGCGGGCGCGGGCGTCGCGCCAGCCGCGCTGGGCGACGATCAGCTGCGCCCCGGCCGCGAGCAGGGTCATGCCCGCCAGCAGGACGACCCCGGAGCTGAGGCGGGCGTAGTGGTCGTAGACGAGGGCGGTGACCGCCACCGTCACGGCCAGCAGCGAGACGATCACGACGAGGCGCCCGCTCGGGGCGCGGTCGGATTCCGGGCGGACCCCGGAGCAGGCGACCGCGGCGATCAGCGCCGCGGCGGCGTACGGGAGCACGTCGAGGAGGAGGCCGAAGTGCTCCCGGTTGACCGCTTCGCTGACCTCGAGCGAGTCGGCCAGGGCGATCAGCCCGAAGCCGCCGGCGAGCATCGCGAAGCGGGCCGTGGTCGGCCAGCCGTGATTGCAGAGCGCGGCGAGGACGGCGAGGGCGAGGAGCAGGTCGAGGGCGCTGCGGAGGGCGGCGCCGTCAGAGCCGTCGGCGCCGGCGGGGCCGAGGAAGAGCCAGGTCCAGAGGGTCGCGAGGCCGAAGGCGCAGACGCCCAGCCCCTGCGCGAGCGAGCGGCGCAGCCGGAAGTCCCCGCTCGCCGCCAGGACGGTGGCGCCGCTGGTGGCGCAGAAGACGCCGTAGGCGATCGCGACTCCCACCGGGACTCCGTCGCCGCCGGCCTGGGTGTGCAGGAAGGCCGACTCGGCGGCGGCACCGAGCGCCAGCCCGACGGCGAGGGCGGCCCACATCAGCCGCTCCTCCCGGTGCCAGAAGACCCCGGCGGCAGCGGCGACGGCCGCGGCCAGGAGCGGCACGAAGAAGGAGACGTGCGAGTGGGACCCCGTCTCGGTCTCCCGCACCAGCTCCAGCCCGGCCGCCTGCGCAGCCCCCAAGAAGGCCAGCAGCAGCCCGGCCAGCAGGAAGCCATGGACGGCAGGGCGTCCCCGGGGCCCTGAGACCGGCAAGAGTCTCCTGGCCCGGTGCGGGCTTTCTGGCGGCACTGGGCTCAAAGAGTTCACCTAGGGAGCTGGAAAAGAAATGAGTACGCTCCGTTCTTCGACGCTCTAAAAGCTTCCCTTTAATTATCTCCAGCTAAAAGGGGTGACAGCCGGGGAAGCAGGGGGACCGAATGGGCGGTACTGGGCTCGAACCAGTGACCCCTTCCTTGTAAGGGAAGTGCTCTCCCAACTGAGCTAACCGCCCGGGTGAGGTCATTATTGCGTCGAATAGCCTGGGTGGGAAATGGACCTCTCCACCCTCTGGCGGGCGGCGCTGCTGCAGCTGACCTTCGTCGCCGTCCTCTCGATCGCTCTCGGCCTTGCCCTCTCCGACGACTTCTTCGAGGACTGGGGATGGCTCGCCGGGCCGGGGGCCTGGATGCTCTGCGCCGCCCTCACCGCTCGGGCCCTGCGACTGCCGCTCGGGCCGGCGCTGCTCGGCGCCGCTCTCGCCGGCCTGCCCAGCCTCCTCGCCGTCGTCCTCGGCGTCCACTGGGCCGGGGCGGTCTTGGCGGTCGCCGTCTTCGCCGTCTGGTGCGCCCGGCTGCGCGAGGCCGAGCCGGAGGCCGCTCAGCTCAAGCGGCGAGCTTGACGCCGACCGGGCTGCCGGGCCGGAGCGTCCTGCCGGGCTTGCGGTACTGCTTGACCACCTTCGCCCCTCTGGCGCGCTCGCCGCGCACGGGGCCGAGGGTGCAGTGGGCCTTCCGCAGCTTTCGCCGCGCCGCCTTCAGCGAGTGGCCGGCCAGAGCGGGCACCTGACACTTCGGCAGGGGCGGGGCCGGAAGCAGGCCCGCCTTCGGATCGGGCATCGGGATGACCTGCGGCTGGAAGCCACCCTCCCAGCCCGCCCCCGCCGTGACCGGGTAGACGAACGCGGCGCCGGCGGCGACAGGGTTGCCGGCGCGGTGGTGGACGGTGAGGGTGATCGTGTTCCCTTCCGAGACGGCCAGGGTGGTGGGGACGTTCGTGCCCTCGGCGTCGTGGGCGAGCGTCGCTTCGATCAGAAAGGCGCGGGTCTCGTCGTCGGTGTAGTAGACCTCGGCGCGCCGCTCGTCGATCGCCCGCAGCGCCTGGCCTTCGTCCAGCTGCACTTCCCAGGAGTAGTCCTCGGGATCGGCGGGGCTCTCGATCGGCTGGAACGACGTCGTGCCCTCGTAGGGCGGATGGGGCGCGGCCGCGACGAGGGCCGGCGCCGCGGCGCAGACCAGCGCGGCGGCGACTCCCACCCTTAGCACCCGCACCGCTCTCCATCGACCTGCCACGATCCCCGCTCTCTGCCGTTGGTCAGGTACAGGCTAGTCCGCCACCGCCAGCTCGGCGATCGCGGCGCTGCGGCTGTCGAAGACGATCCCGGCGTCGGTGAGGCCGGCGACGGTGAAGATCCGCAGCACCTGGTCCGAGCAGCCGTAGAGGATCAGCCGGCCCCCATCGTCTTCCAGCTGCCGGCGCGCCTGCAGGAAGAGGGCGATGCCGGTCGAGTCGACGAAATTGCAGCGCTCGAGGCCGACCAGGACCGCCGTGTTGTCCCGCGCCACCCGCTGCAGCACCGCCTGCAGGCGCTCGACGCTCCACAGGTCCAGCTCGCCCTCGAGCTGAAGCTCGCAACGTTCCGGCCCGACCGAACGCTCGGCGATCTGCAGGATCTGCCCCCCACCCATGGCCCGATTGTCTCAAGAAGGCGACCTCGGCCGGAGCTCTCCGGGAACCGGGGGCCTCAGCCGGCCAGGTCCCGGACCAGCTCCGCGGCCGGCCGCAGCTCCTCGATCCTCGCCACCGTCTCCCCCGCGTAGAGGGCACCGGCGTCGACCAGCGTCGCGGGCCCGTCGTCGGTCGGCCCCGCCGGGGTGAGCAGCCGGCTGTCCGGGCGCTGGGAGCGGATCATCCGCGCCTGCAGCCCGGCGGGCAGGTAGCGGCTGCCCGGCACCAACAGCCGGTTGAGGATCCGGTTGGCGCGCGGAGGGTCCGCCACCCCCGGGGGG
>DASZDI010000124.1:0-1690 GCA_035942135.1 Solirubrobacterales bacterium
CGTCGTAGGCGTCGTCGCCGATCTCGGGATCGTCGAGGACGTAGTAGCGGTGGCCGTGGTACTCGAGCTCGGAGCGCAGCTCGGCGACGCGCTGCTCCAGCGCGCTCATTCGAGTTCGCGGGCCGCCGGCGCGAGCAGCCGCGCGAGGTCGTAGGCCTGCAGCGTCTCGATCCCCGGCTCGTCGGTGAGGTCGAAGTGGATCGGGGTGACCGCGATCCGCCCCTGCGCCACCGCGTGCAGGTCGGTCCCCTCGATCTCCTCGTAGCCGGGTTCCCAGCCGTAGATCTCGTAGTGGCGACGACCGTCGCGCTCCTTGACCAGCTTCAGCTCGTCGTTGTAGATCCGTTTGCCGAGCTTGGTCACCTCGACCCCGGTCGGCTCGCAGGCCGGGACGTTGACGTTGACCAGCGTCGCCTCCGGCATCGCCTCTTCGGTCAGGCGAGAGACCAGTTGCGCGGTGAAGGCGGCGGCAACGGTGAAGTCGAACTTGCCGCTGACGTAGCCGAGGCCGCCGGCCGAGGACTGCTGCGAGAGCGCGATCGCCGGGATCCCGAGGATGATCCCCTCCAGCGCCGCGGCGACGGTGCCGGAGTAGGTGATGTCGTCGCCGAGGTTGGCGCCGTGGTTGATCCCGGAGACGATCAGGTCCGGTCGGCCCCCGACCAGGCCCAGCTCGGCGAAGCGGACGCAGTCGACGGGGGTGCCGTTGGTCGCGAAGCCGACGTTGCCGTCTCCGAACTCGACTTCCTCGACGCTGAGCGGCGAGCGGGTGGTGATGCTGCGCGCGGTGGCGCTGCGGTTGGAGTCGGGGGCGATGACGTCGACCTCGACCCCCTCGAGCTCGACCAGCGCCCGCCGGGCGGCCTGCAGCCCCGGCGCCGCGATGCCGTCGTCGTTGGTGAGGAGGATGCGCACGGACCCGATTCTAGGTGTCAGAGATACTGCCGCCGTGCCCACCGTGCGGCTCGACATCGAATACGACGGCGCCGACTTCCGCGGCTGGGCCAGGCAGCCCGGTCTGCGGACGGTCCAGGGCGAGCTGGAGACCGCCCTGGCGACGGTCCTGCGCGAGCCGATCGAGCTGACGGTCGCCGGCCGCACCGACACCGGCGTCCACGCGCTGGGCCAGGTGGCGAGCTTCGACCTCACCGCCGACCCGCCCGAAGACCTGGCGCGGCGCCTCAACGGCGTCGGCCCCGACGACGTCGCCGTCACCGCCGCGACCGTCGTCGCCGACGGCTTCGACGCCCGCCGCGACGCCAGGTCCCGCAGCTACCGCTACCGCCTACTGGCCCGCTCCGCCCCGAGCCCCTTCGAGCAGGGCCGAGCCCTCTGGTGGCCCCACCGCGTAGACCGCGAAGCCCTCGAAGCCTGCGCCGCGGCCCTGATCGGCACCCACGACTTCACCGCCTTCACCCCCACCCAGACCGACCACGTCCGCTTCGACCGCGACGTCCACGCCGCCTCCTGGCAGCCCGAAGGCGACATCCTCGCCTTCCGCATCACCGCCGACGCCTTCATGCGCAACATGGTCCGCGTCCTCGTAGGCACGCAACTAGAAGTCGCATCGGGTCGCCGCACCATCGAGAACTTCACCCGCCTCCTAGAAGGCGCCCCCCGCACCGAGGCCGGAGACACCGCCCCCCCTCACGCCCTCTACCTCGAGTCCGTCACCTACTGAGACCAGCCC
>DASZDI010000125.1:0-4074 GCA_035942135.1 Solirubrobacterales bacterium
GATGTAGTGCGCGGTCATCACCCTGGGGCGGGTCGGCGGCAGCATGTGGACGTCGAGCGGCGGGATCGTCAGCCACTGGTAGTGGATGACGTCGGCGTCGACGGCGCGGCGGAAGCGGAGCATGTCCGGGAGGTGCTCAGCGATCTTGAAGGGCAGGCGGGCGGGCGCCTCGAGGCCGCGGGCGGCGGAGCGGCGGTAGAAGCGCTCGTCGACCCGGTAGCCCTCGGCCGGAGGCACCGGCCCGTAGAGGAAGCGGGAGGTCAGCAGCTCGACCTCGGCACCGGCGCGCGCGAGCGCCGCCGCGAGCGCGCGGTCGTAGGGCGGCGTGAAAGCCGAGGGGTCGACGAGCTGGACCTTCATGGGGCGCGGCGGATTATCGTGACCCCCTTGCCGCCGCTGCTCTCCTACTGCGTCGTGAACACGAACGGCCGCGATTACCTGCTCGCCTGCCTCGCGGCGATCGAGCGCACCCATCCCGAGGACGTCGAGCGCGAGGTCCTCGTCCTCGACAACGCCTCCGAGGACGGTTCGGCCGAGGCGGTGCGGGCGCTCGGCGGCGAGATCCGGCTGATCGCGCTGGAGCGGCGGACGGGCAAGGCGGAGAACGACTCGACCCTGATGCGGGAGGCTCGCGGCCGGTACTGCCTGCTGCTGAACGAGGACTCCGAGCTGCGGCCGGGGGCGGTCGAGGCGTTGCTCTCGGTGCTGGAGCGGGAACCGAAAGCGGCCGCGGCAACTCCCCAGTTGCTCGACCCCGAGGGCCGCCCCGTCCCCTGCGCCTGGCGCTTCCCCGGGGTCGAGACGGCGGCGGTCGGGGCGCTGTTCCTGCACAAGCGGCTGACCGTGCAGAGCAGCGGCCGCGAGGTGCGGCGGGTCGACTGGGCGCAGTCGAGCGCGCTGATGGTCCGCCGCGAGGCCGCCGCCGCGGTCGGCTACATGGACCCCGAGTTCTTCGTCTACTACGACGAGTGCGACTTCGCCAAGCGCCTCCACGACGCCGGCTGGCACACGCTCTTCGTCCCCCAGGCGGAGGCCGTCCACCACGACCAGCTCTCCACCGACCTCGCCAAGGGCCTCCCCCGCATCGTCGAATTCCACCGCAACCGCGACCTCTACATGCGCAAGCACCACGGCCGCGGCGCCGCGCTGGCGGTGCGAGCACTCACCGCCTGGACCTATGCGCTGCGCGCCCTCGCCGCGACCGTCCTCCCCAACCGCTCCGCGCCGATCATGTGGGCCCACGCCCGCCAGGCGCTCTTTCCGAAGCGCGGCGAATCCCTCCGCGACCGCGCCCATTCCACGGTTCCTTAAGCACGAAATAGGTGCAAAACGAACCACGGAATCGCCGAGCCCCATTGCGTGGTTCCTTTTGCACGCTATGGGTTAAAAAGGAACCACGGAACTAGGAGCGCGAGTCCTCGTCCATGCGCTCTGCCTCGTAGACCTCGGGGACGTGGCCGTCGACGGCGGGGTCGCGGCGCATCGCGGCCAGGTCGGCGAGCAGCTCGCGTGGGTGGCGGAGGCGAGAGAGCAGGCGGCGCTCGTCGGCGGTGAAGAAGCCGGTCGCGAAGAGGAGCAGCGGGTAGGCGGCGAAGAAGGCGACGCGGATCAGGAGGCCGTCGGCGCCGGAGGTGGGCGCCACCAGTTCCGCGGCACCGACCAGGGCCGCCACGGTGAGCACGACGCGCAGCAGCCGTCCCCACTCGTAGGGGACCGGGAAGAGGCGCTGGGTGAACCAGAGCATCAGGCCCAGCACGACCAGGTAGGAGGCGACGAGGGCGAGGCCGGCGCCGACGATCCCCAGTGGGGGGACGAGGATGAGGTTGAGGGCGACGTTGGCGACCAGGGCGCCGAGCGCCGCGGGCATGTTGAACTCGGTGCGGCCGGTGCGGCCGAGGATCACCACCAGGACCAGATAGAGCGCGTAGAGGGTGACGGCGGTGGCGACGAGGCCGATCGCCTCGTAGGACTCGAAGTACTCCGGCGCCGCCAGGGCGCGGACGATCCAGCGCGAGAACAGCCACATCCCGGCAACCACCCAGGCGCAGCCGGCGACGAAGAGGGTGACGACGGTCGCGTAGGCGCGGCGGGCCTCCTCGTCGTCGCGGATCGAGTAGGCGAGCGGCGGCCAGGCGAGCTGGAAGCCGCGGACGAGGACGTTGACCGCCTGGGCGAACTTCACCGCCAGCGAGTAGAGCCCGGCCTCGGCGAGGCCGACCGTGCGGACGATGATCAGGCGGTCGACGAAGTTGAGCATGTAGAGCGAGACCTCGGCCGGCATCGTCGGCAGGCCGAAGCGGAAGAGGCGGCGCAGCAGCGCCGGGTCGAAGCGCAGCGAGAGCCGGCGCCACTGGAGGACGATCAGGCCGAGGACGAAGGCGGCGCCGGTCGCGTAGCTGCCGAGCAGCAGGCCCCGCGCTCCCTCGTCGAGGCCGACGACGAGGACGACGGTGAGCGCGATCGAGGCGAGGACGTTGAGGATCGTCGTCACGAAGAAGGCCCGCGCCCGCTCCTCCAGTCGGAACAGCGTCAACAGGAACTCGTGCATCGTCAGCACCCAGAGCCCGGCGATCGCGATCCGCGTCAGGTCGGCCGCTTCGGCGGGCGAGATCCGCTCCAGGTCGGCGGCGTCGGTGGGTAGCAGCGCTTCGGAGATCGGCCCGGCGAAGGGGAGCGCGACGAGGGCGGCGATCGTCGAGAGCCAGAAGAGCCCGGCGAAGGTGCTGCGGACCACCCGCGCCGGGTCCTCGTCGTCCTTGTAGTAGAAGCGCAGGATCGCCTCGATCAGGCCGAAGCGGACGACGATGCTGACCGCGACCACGGCGGCGAACAGAACCTCGGCGGCGCCGTAGTCCTCCGGGGTGAGGTAGCGCGTGTAGAGCGGCAGCAGCGCCACCGCGATGACCTTGGAGAGGATGCTGGCCGCGGTGTAGGCGGCGCCGGTCGTCGCCAGGCGGCGCAGGTAGCCGGAGGTGCCTTGCGAAGCGGCCGCCGTCCCCTGCGGGGGGGTCTCGGGGCTCTCTGCCACGTTAGGCGGTTGGTTGCGTGACCGCGTGCGACTGGGGGCGCGCGTGGCCAAGCAGGTCGAGGACGCAGGGCGCAGCCTTTGGTGGTGCCAAAGGCAAGCCCGAGGACGAAGAGATGCGAAGTGCCACGCGTGTCATCCAGTCGTGCGGGGTCGCGGAATCAACCGCCTAGACCTTATGCCGGGTCGCGGACCGGCGGGGCGGCGGCCAGCGAGGCCCCGACCGCCAGCAGCACCCAGGTGATCGGGTCGTCGAAGAACCCGGCATAGGAGAGGGTGTGGACGAGCAGGGCGACGAAGGCGGCGAGGACGGCCGCGCGCGCCGGACCGTCCCGGGCCGCGGCCCGGCCGGTCGGGAGCCTCGACATCAGGGTCCAGAGCGCGACCCCGATCAGCCCCAGGTAGACGGCGAGGCCGACCAGGCCCTGCTCGGCGGCGACGGTGACGACCTCGGTGTGGGACTCGGTGACCGGCACGTCCTTGTCCTCGCGGTGGGCGCGATAGGCGCTCTGGAACGAGCCCGAGCCGTAGCCCCACAGCGGCCGTTCGGAGAAGAGGTCGGCGCCGCCGGAGACGAGGTCGGCGCGGCCGCCGGTGAGGATGTTGATCCGGTCGAGGTCGAATTTCCCCCCCGCCGCCAGGACCAGCACGGCGGCGCCGACGCAGCCGACCGCCACCGCCGCCAGGGTCCAGCGGGGCCGGCTCCAGCGCACCGCCGCCAGCACCGCGAGCCCGGCGAGGAGCGCGATCAGGCTCGACTGCGAGTAGGTCGGCATCAGCCCGAGCCAGAGGACCGCGATCAGGCCGGTGAGGAGCCAGAAGGTCCCGCGCGTGCGCGCCCAGAGCATCGCCGCGGTGACGAGGACGATGACCAGCGCCAGGTAGCGGCCGTAGACGTTCGGGTCCCAGAAGACCGAGTTGACCCGGAAGTAGGTGGGGAACTCGTGCGACCTGATCACCTGGTCGTTCCAGAAGGGGCTGCGGGTGGCGAGCTCGACGCTGCCGACGAGGACGAAGAGCACGGCCTCGGCGCCGACCACGATCAGCGC
>DASZDI010000126.1:0-2547 GCA_035942135.1 Solirubrobacterales bacterium
CCGCAACGCATAGCAATCCTGCTATACATAGCAAGGTTGCTATGGCGAAACACCGACCCAAGCCTTCGAGTCGGCTGGACGAGCGGCTTGCGTCGCTGCGCGAGGCTGTGCGCGGCGCGGCCGTTCCCGACGACCGCGAGCTGTTCGGCCTGATCGCCGAGCAGGTCGCGGAGCGGCGGAGGGCGTGGGGGATCTCCCAGCGCGAACTGGCCGAGCTCTGCGGGACGACGCAGTCGGCGATCGCCCGAGTCGAGAGAGGGGCGAGGCCGCCGCGGATCGACACCCTCGCCCGCATCGCCGCGGCGCTCGACTGCGAGCTGGTGATCGAGCTTCGCCCCAGGACGAATCCGCCTCAGGGCGGCGACAAAGGAGAGACGAGATGAGCGAGAGTGGAAGCAGGCCCCGGCCGGCGGGCAGTCGGGTGGGAGAGGGAGAGATCGAGACGACCGGCAGCGAGAAGGTCCTCGCCGTCGTCCTCGCGGTCTTCATCGCGATCGGCGCGATCTGGGCCTACGAGAAGCTCGACGAGGTCGCCAAGCCGGACTCGCCCTCCTACGCGCCGGACCGGAGCCTGATCGGCCCCGGGCAGCTCTCGGCGATCGACAAGCACCAGCAGGCGGTCCGCTCGGTCCAAAGCGCCCGGTCCGACCGCAGGGCGGCCACGCGCGGGCTGGAGCTCCGCCGCGAGGCCTACCGCACGGCGCTCGACGCCGGCGAACCGTCGGCCGGGTTGCAGAGGGAATACGAGGCCGCGCAAGCCCGGTTCGCGGCGGCCTCGAAAGAGCTGGCGACGGCTGCCGCGGTCGAGGTCCGAACCCGTCCGGCGGCGGTCGAGGCGCGGGAGCAGCTGGCCGACCAGCGCCGCGCCGTCGCCGATCGCGCCGACGCGGATCGCGCCGACCACGACCGGATCGTCTTCTTCTTGCGCCTCGGCTTCCTGGTCCTGATGCTCGGCGGCGCCTACCGGTTGCTCAGCCGCCTGCGCTCCCGACACTCGCGCTATCTCCCCGTCGCGCTCGCCTGGGTCGGCGCCACCGCGCTGCTTGCCGCCGTGATGGCCGTCGACTACACCGAGAGCTACATCGAGTTCGACGAGATCGGGCCGCTGGCGATCTCGGCTGCCGGAGTGGCGCTGACGCTGGCCGCCTTCGTGGCCCTGCAGCGCTTCCTCGCCAAGCGCGTCCCGGCCCGGCGGGTGCGCCGCCGGGAGTGCCCGTTCTGCGGCTTCCCCGTCCGCGACAAGCCCCACTGCGAGGGCTGCGGGCGAGCGGTGATCGCGAGCTGCTCGACCTGCCACCAGGACCGCCGCGTCGGCACGCCGCGCTGCGCCTGCTGCGGCAATCCCTAGTCATGAGCGACCGCACCCGCATAGCGATCGTGGTGGCGACGGCGCTGCTGCTCGGCGCCAATGCCTACGGTCACGCCTTCGAGGTCGACCCGCCGGGAGTCCTCTACGACCTCTGGTACGGCAGCTTCGAAGCGATCGTCTACGGGCTCGCCGTCTTCGCCGTGTTCCTGGCCTACCGCTGGTGGGCCCTGCTCCCGGCGATCGCGCCGATGGCGGTCACGGTCTACCTCCACGAGCTGACCGACTACTCCTACCCCTTTCACGAGGACTTCTACGAGGGCCTCTCCGGCCGTCCCCTGCTCGTCTTGTACGTGCTGTTCGCTATCGCGGCAACGGCGACGTTCCTCTCCATCGGCCTGCTGCTGCGTCGGCTCTGCGAGATGGCCCGCTCCCGGTGGCGCGGGCGGCCCGGCCTTCAGGCGTAGGGCTGGACGGGCCGGGCGGGGACGCCGAGCACGGCGCTCCCCGCCTCGGCGTCCGCCTGTTCTTCGGCTAGCGCTCGCAGCCGCGGATCGAGTCGGCCCCGGCGCCGCCGCGACAGCGGTCGAACCCTCTGCCTCCGCGCAGTCGGTCGGCACCGCGATTGCCCTTGAGGACGTCGCTGCCGGCCTCTCCCTTGAGGAGGTCCGGGCCGCCGCGACCGAGGAGACGGTCGGGGCCGGCGCCGGCGAAGACGCGGTCGGCGGCCGAGCCGGCGCCGACGTAGTCGCCGCCGCCGTTGGCGCAGACCAGGTCCTGCCCGGCTCGCGAGACGATGCGGTCGTTGCCGCCCAGTCCGACGATCACGTCAGGGCCGCCGGTCCCGACCAGGACGTCGTTGCCGCCGGTGCCGACGATCGTCGCGGCGACGCCGCGGCAGGTGGGCGGACCGATGACGCGGGTCGAAGCCGTCGCTTTGTTGTTCCTGCCGTCGGGGTCTTTCTGGTCCCCCTTGACGGTCGCGGTGTTGCGGACCCTGCCGGTGCTGCGCGGGACGACGACGATCGTGACCGTCGCCGGCGCGCCTCCGTATTTGACGCCGATCGGGTTCAGCGAGCCGATCGCGCAGGTGATCTTGCCGCCCTGCACGGCGCAGTTGCCGGCGGGGCCAGAGGCCGAGACGAGGTCGACGCCCGCGGGGAGGTTGTCGGTCACCGTCACCCCGGTGGCGGGAGCGGGGCCGAGGTTCTCGACGCCGATCGTGTAGGTCAGGGTGGAGC
>DASZDI010000127.1:0-1599 GCA_035942135.1 Solirubrobacterales bacterium
CACTTGAAGCGGGTCGGTCCGGCGACCGTCGTGCCACCAGCCCTCCCAGCCGCCTCGCAATCAAATACGCGAAGAGGACGCTCAGGGAGCCGATCAGCGCCAGGACCAGGCGCGCGAATCGCTCGTGCTCGCCTCCGGTCAGCTCGTACAGGCCCGCGACGAACAGCGGCAGGCCGGGGGAGTAGTTGCTAGACGGCTGCGTCGCCTCCGGCCCCACCGTGAAGCCGTTGCCCTCCTCGAGGTTCGCCGCGATCGCCGCGTACGCCGCCGCGTCGAAGACCGGCGGCCGCCCGTCCCATGCCTCGCCGCCCCGCAGCCCGAGCCCCAGCAGGAGGACCGCGACGAGCGCGGCGAGGCCGATCCGGCCTCCGTTTCGCGCCGCCAGTCCGTTTTCCATCGGCCGGATTCAACTAGGACGGTCGACCGGGCGCCCCCGCGCACCCGGATGACGTACGCGGCGCTGCGCATCTCGGCGTCCTCGGGCTTGTCCTCGGCTCCACCGAGGACTGCGCCCTGCGTCCTTGATCTGCTCGGCCGCGCCCGCCCCCGGGCACACGCGAGCGCCCGGTCGACCGTCTAAGCTGCCGCCCTCATGCGAATCCTCATCCTCGGGGGCGACGGCTACCTGGGCTGGCCGACGGCGCTCCGCTTCTCCGCTCGCGGCCACGAAGTCTCCGTCGTCGACAACTTCTCCCGCCGCCGCTGGCACACCGAACACGGCACCGCCTCGCTGACCCCGATCGGGGAGCTCGACGAGCGGATCGCCGCCTGGCGCGAGGTCTCCGGCGACCAGATCCGCAGCTACGTCGGCGCCGTCGAGGACGGCGACTTCCTCGACGAGGTGGTCGCCGAGACCAGGCCCGAGGCGATCGTCCACTACGGCCAGCAGGCCTCGGCGCCCTTCTCGATGCTCTCCCGCGAGCGCGCGGTCGAAACCCAGCACGCGAACGTGATCGGCAACCTCAACCTGCTCTTCTCGATGCGCGACCACGTCCCCGACGCCCACCTGGTCAAGCTCGGGACGATGGGCGAGTACGGCCAGCCCGACATCGACATCGAGGAGGGCTACATCACGATCCAGCACAAGGGCCGCGAAGACACCCTGCCCTATCCGAAACTGCCGGGCTCGCTCTACCACTGCTCCAAGGTCCACGACTCGACCAACATCCACTTCGCCTGCCGCACCTGGGGCCTGCGCGCGACCGACCTCAACCAGGGCGTCGTCTACGGCGTCGAGACCGAGGAGACCGCCCGCGACGAGCGCCTCCTCACCCGCTTCGACTACGACGAGCTCTTCGGCACCGTCCTCAACCGCTTCTGCGTCCAGGCGGTGATCGGCCACCCGCTGACCGTCTACGGCGCCGGCCACCAGACGCGCGGCTTCCTCAACATCCGCGACACCCTCGCCTGCGTCGAACTGGCGGCGCTGAACCCGGCCGAGCGCGGCGAGTTCCGCGTCTTCAACCAGTTCACCGAGGAGTTCTCCGTGGGCCAGCTCGCCGAGATGGTCGCCGACGCCGCTGGCAAGCTTGGTATCGAGACGCGCATCGAGCACCTCCCGAACCCGCGGGTGGAGAAGGAGGAGCACTACTACAACGC
>DASZDI010000128.1:0-1542 GCA_035942135.1 Solirubrobacterales bacterium
ACCTGGACCGCACCGGCCTGACCGACGACGAGGTTGCCACCCGGATGTTGACGGGCCTATTTCCCTCCATATAGGGGTATTTCCGGCCCATCGACCTGAAGCAATAGGCTGCCCGCGTGAAGTTCGAGAAGTGGCAGGCGCTGGGCAACGACTACCTAATCCTCGAGCGGGAGCGGCTGCCGTGGGAGCTGACGGCGACGCGGGTCGAGTGGCTCTGCGACCAGCACTTCGGGGTCGGCTCCGACGGGGTGCTGCTGCTCTCGCGCAGCGAGGACCCCGAGCTTGTCGCCGAGCTGCGGATCTTCAACCCCGACGGCTCCGAGGCCGAGCTCTCCGGCAACGGCGCCCGCGAGGCGATCCTCTACCTGCGCCGCAACGGCTGGACCGGCGCCGACGAGTTCACGATCGGCACCGTCGCCGGGCCGATCCGGCCGACGATCACCGGCGAGCTGACCTGCTCGGTCGACATGGGGCGCGCCGCGACGACCTCCAAGGACTTCCCCTCCGGCGGCGAGGACGGCCGCGGCAGGCTCGAGGCGGCCGGGCGGGAGTGGGAGTTCCAGCACGTCTCGATCGGCAACCCGCAGTGCGCGATCGTCGTCGGCGCCGAGCTCGACGACCTCGACCTCGGCGAGATCGGCCCCGGAATCGAAGGGCACAGCTTGTTCCCGAACCGGACCAACGTCTCCTTCGTCGCGATCGACGGCAGCCGGGTGCGGGCGCGGATCTTCGAGCGCGGGGTGGGGGAGACGCTCTCCTCGGGCACCGGCGCCAGCGGCGCCGCGGTCACGGCCTTCCTCCGCGGCGCCCCCAGCCCGCTCGTGGTCGAGCTCGAAGGGGGGGAGCTGCAGGTCGAGATCTCCGACGACCTCGCGGTCCGGCTCGACGGCTGGGCCGAGCCGGTCTTCGCCGGCGAGCTCTCGCCGGAGCTGCTGCAGGCGCTCTCCGAGCTGGACGGCGACTGACCCCGCGGATCGCATAGATTCCCGCGCCCATGGGCATCGCCACCCCGTCCAAACGCCTGGAGGCAATCCCTCCCTACAAGTTCCAGGAACTCGAGCAGCAGATCGCCGACAAGCGCGCTGCCGGGATCGACGTGATCAGCCTCGGGATCGGCGACCCGGACCAGCCGACCTATCCGCACGTCGTCGAGGCGATGCGGGAGGCGGTCGCGAACCCGGCCTACCACCAATACCCGAGCAACCGCGGCCGCGACGAGTTCCGCCAAGCGATGGCCGACTTCTACGAGCGCCGCTTCGGCGTCGCGATCGACCCGAAGTCCGAGGTAATCCCGGCGATCGGCGCCAAGGAGTGCATCTACAACCTCTGCTTCGCCTTCCTCGACCCCGGCGACGTCGCTCTCGCCTCCGACCCGGGCTACCCCGTCTACACCGGCGGCCCGATCCTCGCCGGCGCCGCGGCCGAGCTGCTGCCGCTGGTCCCGGAGCTGGGCTTCGCCCCCGATCTCGACGCCGTCCCGGCCGAGGTCGCCGCCAGGGCGCGGCTGATGTTCGTCAACTACCCGAACAACCCGACCGGCGC
>DASZDI010000129.1:0-2904 GCA_035942135.1 Solirubrobacterales bacterium
GGACGAGCAGGCGTCCTCTCCGCATCCCGGCGGCGACCGATGCTCCCTGCGAAAACCTCGACATCAAAGCTGCTCCTCTCGTTGCGTGGGCACTGCCTGGAACACGGCAGCCTAGCCCTCGGAGCGGCCGGAGAAGCCGGGCTCAGCGGGTGCGGGCGCTGGCGGCGTCGTTCAGCGCGATCGCGTAGCGGACCCGCCCCACGCCTTCGAAGCCGAGGGCGTCGGCGACCGCTTTGGTGAAGTCCCAGGAGCGCCCGTGGATGTAGGGGCCGCGGTCGATCACCCGGGTGATCACGGCCTGCCCGTGGTAGACGAACTTGACCGCGGTGCCGCAGGGCAGGGACTTGTGGGCGACGCCCATCGTCCGCGGCCGCAGCGTCTGGCCGCAGGCGGTCGAGTTGCCCCAGAGGCCCGGCCCGTACCAGCTGGCGCCGCCGTAGCGGAAGGGGCTGAAGGCGAGGTCCTCGCCGTTCGGGGCGGCGGCGGTGTAGCTGGAAGCGCCACCGGTCGACGCCTGCGCACCGGTCGCGAGGCCGGCGAAGAGGGCCAGGAAGGCTGCCAGGGCAAGCGCCCAGCGCACGGAGGTTTGTCTGATCGTCTGCATCTCTTTCCAGGCGCTTGCGGGGTTAGCTGTCGGGCTCGCGCTGAAAGAGCTGCGCTACGCGGCAGTCGCCGCGACTCGCCCCAACTACTTGGGTCCCCCGCTCTCCGCGTTATGTAGGCGAAGATTCAGCGAGAAGTTGGCGGAAGGTTAGCAAACGTTAAGACAGCAAAACGTGCATAGGTTGGAAGGGGATTCTTGGGCAATAGGAAAGGCCCCCTTTCGAGGGCCTTTCCCGTAGCGGGCCTGTAAGCCGGATCCTGTCTTGAGCGGCCATCTATCTCTGCGGCCTACCTGGACCTCGCCGAGCCGGGTCGACGGTCCTGCTTGGCCTTGCACCGGGCGGGGTTTGCCTGGCCGTCACGTCACCGCGACGCCGGTGCGCTCTTACCGCACCATTTCACCTTTGCCTGTACGCGACGCAGCTGCGGCCGCGCCATCGGCCGTGTCATTTCTGTGGCACTTTCCCGCGGGTTTCCCCGGGTGGGCGTTACCCACCGCCCTGCCCTGTGGTGTCCGGACTTTCCTCGAGGGGTTTTCTCTCCCCCCGCGGTCCGCTCGGCCCGCCCTGCGATGGTAGCTCCGCGGTCCCTTTCGGCCAAGGGCGCCGGCGTTATGGTGGCGGCCATGCGAACGGCGGTTGTGACCGGCGCCGGCAGCGGCCTCGGCCGCGCGATCGCCGCCGAGCTGGCGGGGCGCGGCTACCGCGTGCACGTCACCGACGTCGATGCGGGGGCGGCCGACCGGGTCGCCGCTGAGCTGGGAGGTGAGGCCCGAGGCTCGGCGCTTGACGTGCGCGACGAGGCGGCCTGCCGCGCCCTCGCCGACTCGCTGGGGCGCACCGGCTCACTCGACCTCTGGGTCAACAACGCCGGCGTCTTCTTCCCCGGGCCGCCGTGGGAGCAGAGCGCCGACCGGCGGCAGACGATGCTCGACGTCAACGCCGCCGGCCTGATGAACGGCACCGTCGCCGCGCTCGGACCGATGCGGGCGGCCGGCCGCGGCCACGTCGTCAACGTCGTCTCCCTCGCCGGGATCGTCGCCGCCCCGGGCGAGGTCGCCTACTCGGCAAGCAAGCACGCGGCGATCGCCTTCACCCTCGGGACCCTCTTCGACCTGCGCCGCGCGGGCATCGAGGGCATCGAGGTCTCGGCCGTCTGCCCCGACGGGATCTGGACGCCGATGCTCGAGGACAAGCTCGACGACCCCGACGCGGCCCCCTCCTTCTCCGGCCGCCTACTCACCGCCGAGGAGGTGGCGAAGGAGGTCGGCAAGCTGACCGAGCGCCCCCGCCCGGTCCTCATCGTCCCCCGCCGGCGCGGCCCGGCCTTACGGATCTTCGACCTCTTCCCGCGCCTGGCGCTGCGGATGCTGCCGTTGGTGATGTGGGACGCGCGCCGCAAGCAGCGGCGCTACAAGCGGCTGATCGAGTCGGGCCGCTGGCCCTAGACCTTGCGGAAGACGCCGACGACCTTGCCGAGGACGCGAGCCTCGGTGGTGATGATCGGCTCCATTTCCTCGTTTTCGGGCTGCAGCCGGATGTGCTCTTTTTCGCGGTAGATCCGCTTCACCGTCGCCTCCTCGCCGATCAGCGCGACGACGATCTCGCCGTTGTCGGCATCGTCGCTTGGCCGCACGATCACGTAGTCGCCCTCGAGGATGCCCGCGTCTTTCATGCTTTCGCCGCGGATCTGGAGGATGTAGTCGCCGTCCTCGCCGCCGATCACGTCGGGGATCTCGAGGTACTCCTCGATGTTCTCTTCGGCCAGGATCGGCTCACCGGCGGCGACCTGCCCGACCAGCGGCAGCCCGTTACCGGGGCTGATCGTCCGTTTCGCCTTGTCGAAGAGCAGCTCGATCGCCCGCGGCTTCGAGGGGTCCCGTTTGACCAGCCCCAGCTTCTCCAGGTTGGCCAGGTGCGCATGCACGGTCGAAGACGAGTGCAGCCCCACGGCTTTCCCGATCTCCCGAACCGTCGGCGGGTAGCCCGTCTTCGCCGCGTACTTGCGGATGAAGTCGAAAATCTCTTTCTGCCTCTTGGTCAGGTCCAGGTCCATCGTCGTTCCGATCCCCTCCGATGCCGGGTCAAATAGCCGCAAATCCCCTTCGAACACTTGTTCGCAGAGTACCCCCTCCTCCGGACACCCGCAACCCGCGCCCGTCCCCCTGCACGCAAACATCTAGAATCGAGCCCCCCTCGAGCGGCTGTGGCGGAACTGGTAGACGCGCAAGGTTGAGGGCCTTGTGGGTGGAAACACCCGTGATGGTTCGACTCCATTCAGCCGCATCGGAAAGCCCCCGCT
>DASZDI010000130.1:0-4365 GCA_035942135.1 Solirubrobacterales bacterium
ACCCGCACCTGCCCCAGAGCATGCCGGGCATCTGGTACGAGGTCGAGCTGCGCCACGGCGGCCGCTTCGTCCGCGGTGCCTCGATGCCCGGCATGCCCGGCGTCTACATGGGCCAGAACAACGACGTCTGCTGGACCTTCACCAACGTCATGGCCGACACCCAGGACCTCTTCGTCGAGCGGGTCGAGGGCGACAGCTACCTCTTCGAGGACGAGTGGCGGCCGCTGGAGACGGTGCGCGAGGAGATCGCGGTCAAGGGCCGCGAGGAGCCGGTCGCGCTCGACGTGCGCGCCACCCACCACGGCCCGATCGTCAACGAGGCGCTCGGCGCCGACGCGGGCGAACCGCTGGCGCTGGCCTGGCAGACGCTCGCCGAGGCGACCGCCTTCGCCGGGATGTTCGAGCTGCTGGAGATCGGCTCCGGCCCGGAGCTGGTGGCGAAGCTGGAAGGCCACACCTCGCCCGCCTCGAACCTGGTCTGGGCCGACCGCCACGGCTCGATCGGCTACAAGCTGATCGGCCGCCTGCCGCGGCGGCGCGGCGGCTCCCCCGACCTGCCGAAGCCCGGCTGGACCGGCGAGTTCGAGTGGGAGGGGACCGTCCCTTATGAGGAGCTACCCGAGGTCGTCGACCCCGAGAGCGGCTTCCTCGTCACCGCCAACAACCGCATCGTCGGCGACGACTACCCGCACCACATCACCAGCGAATGGCTCGACGGCTTCCGCGCGAAGCGGATCGAGCAGCTGCTCGAGGCGACCGAGAAGCACGACCTCGAGAGCTTCGAGGCGATGCAGGCGGACAACCTCTCGCTGCCGGGGCTGGAGGCGGCGCGGCGGCTGGGCCGGCTCGACCCCCGCGGCCGGCGCGAGCGCAGCGCGATCGAGCGGCTGCGCAGCTGGGACGGCTGCCTCGACCCCGACACCGTCGCCGGGACGATCTACCAGGCCTTCCTGCTGCGGCTGGCGCGCGGTGTCGCCCGCTGCGCGATCGGCGATCGCGACCTCTGCGAGCGCTGGCTCGACCGCGCCGACAACGGCTTCACCCCGCACGTCACCTCGCCCTGGCGCTGGCACTCGCACCTGATGGGGCTGTGGGAGGAAGGCGACGAGGAGCTGATCGGCCGCCCGTGGGACGGCCTCGTCCTGGAGGCGCTGGAGCGCGCGCTCGACGACCTCACCGACCGCTTCGGCCCCGACCCCGACGCCTGGCGCTGGGGCCGGGTCCACGAGATGAAGTTCCCGCACCCGCTCGGCGACGCCAACCCCCTCTTCGACCGCCTGCTCAACCGCCGCCTCCGCGCCGGCGGCGCCCAGGAGACGGTCAGCCAGATCGCCTACGACCCGAACGACCCCTACAACGCGGTCTGGGCGCCGAGCTGGCGCATGGTCGCCGACCCCACCGACCCCGACCGCTCTCGCTGGCAGACCTTCACCGGCCAGTCCGGCCACCCCGCCAGCCCCCACTACGACGACCTCCAGGTCGACTGGCTGGAGGGCCGCACCCAGCCGATGTGCGGAGAGGGCCCGTGGTCGGAGCTGCGCCTCGAGCCCTCCCCGGCTTGACTACTTGGTGACCGGCTTTTTCAGCGAGCCGGTGATCAGCCCGAGCAGGGCCACCCCGGCGACGGTGACGATCGCCGTCCAGATCGTGCGATCGTCGCCGCTGAGCTCCGCGTTCAGCGGCGATTCGGGCATCACCAGCCCCCACGTCGCGAAGGCGACGACCGCAGCCGCAGTCTCGGCGATCGGGAACCTCCGCTTGCGCTCGGCCTTCGGGCGGCGCAGGTACGACGTCGCCAGCCAGAAGACGATGAAGGCGATCGCCGCCGCATAGATCCACCAGCGCATCGTCAGCCGCTGGTCCTCCCCGGCCTCGATCGTCGCCACGATCGTCCCCACCAGGAACGTGTAGAGGGCCAGGGGCTCGGTCGGGATCGAGGTGATCAGCAGGTCCAGGTAGCCCTGCCGTTCGGTCGTCTGCGCCTCCTCCGCATTCGTCGGTTTCCGCTTCGGGCGCCGAGCGCCGCCCTTCTCGCGTTGCACGGCAACCGTGTTAAGTCGCGTGATACTCATTCCGATGCCTCCCGTGATCGGTTGAACTGACCTCGCCACCCTGCCAAGACATCTATTGAGCAACCAGACCGTACCTAGAAAGAACTCGCGACTTCCGAGATCTCTTCGGGTTCTTCCAGGAGCCTTCCTCCCATGAGAACTCTCCGCCCCCTCCTCGCGATGGCCTGTCTGGCCCTTTCTCTGCTGGCGCCTGCCGCCGCGCAGGCGGTGCCGCGGGGGTTCTTCGGGATCGTTCCGCAGACGCCGCTCACCGCCGAGGAGATGGCGCGGATGAGCGCGGGCGGGGTGGAAACGATCCGGCTGACGGTCGCCTGGGGGGCGGTGCAGCGCTCGCCGCGCAGCGATTACGACTGGGCCGGCTTCGACGCGGCGGTGACCGACGCGGCGGAGAACGGGATGTCGATCCTGCCGGTCCTCGGGGCGCCGCCGCATTGGGCGACGGGGAACTGGCGGCGGATGCCGGTCGACAGCGCCCGCCAGCGGCGCGGCTGGGAAGCGTTCGTTCGTGCCGCGGTCGAGCGCTACGGGAGCCGCGGCGAGTTCTGGGACCAGCACGGGCCGGGAAGCGCCCAGCCGCTGCCGCGGATGCCGATCCGCGCCTGGCAGGTCTGGAACGAGGAGAACTTCTTCTACTTCAGCCGGCCGGTCTCGCCCGGGCGCTACGCACGGCTGCTGGCGATCTCCTCCCGCGCCGTGCACCGCGGCGACCCGCGCGGCGAGGTTGTCCTCGGCGGCCTCTTCGGCGACCCGGGGCAGGGTCCGCCGCGGGCGATGGACGCGGTCGACTTCCTCCACCGGCTCTACCGCGCGCGCGGGGTCAAGGCCGACTTCGACGCGGTCGCGCTGCACCCCTACGCCGCCGACGTCGGCGAGCTGCGGCGCCTGGTCGAGGCGGTCAGGGCGACGATGGCGCGCCACGGCGACCGCCGCGCCGGCCTCTACATCACCGAGATGGGCTGGGGCTCGCAGAACAACCCCCGCGTCGTCGCCTTCGAGGTCGGCCTGCGGGCGCAGGCGCGCGAACTGCGGGGCGCCTACGGCTACCTGCTCGCCAACCGCGGCCGGCTGCGGCTGCGTCAGGTCCACTGGTTCACCTGGAAAGACGTGGCCGGGTCCTGCGACTTCTGCGACTCCTCCGGCCTCTTCCGGCGCAGCGCCCGCTTCAAGCCGAAGCCGGCCTGGCACGCCTTCGTCCGGGTCACCCGCCGCGCCCGGTAGCGCCGGCTGCCGGGCGCCCTCGTAGAGTCCTGACGGTGAGCCGGCGCGACCAGATCAAGCTCGGCGAGGCCGAGCTGGGGGAGCTGCTGGAGGAGGAGCGCGTCGCCGTCGTCTCCAGCCTCGGCCCGCGCGGCTGGCCGCACTCGATGCCGCTCTGGTTCGTCCCGCGCGAGGGCGTGGTCTGGACCTGGACCTACGCCAAGTCGCAGAAGGTCCGCAACCTCGAACGCGACCCGCGGGCGACCGTGCTGGTCGAGACCGGGCACGCCTACGGGGAGCTGCGCGGGGCGATGATCGAGTCCGAGGCGGAGCTCCACCGCGACTTCGAGACCGTGCTCGGGTTCGCGGAAGAGCTGACCGTGCGTTACGCCGAGGGGATCTCCTCCGTCGAGGGGGACGCCAGGGCGGCGCTGGAAGCTCAGGCGCCGAAGCGGGTGGCGATCAGCTTCCCGGTGCTGCGGATGGCGACCTGGGACCACCGTAAGCTCGGCGGCACCTACTGAGCCGACCCGACCCGACCGCTACCTTTCCGACCTCATGAATAGACGCCTCCTGGTCCTCCCCGTCCTCGTCTGCCTCCTGGTCGCCCTCGTCGTCGGCAGTCAGCCCGGCAGCGCCAAGCCGCTGCCGCGACTGCCCAAGGGCTTCTTCGGCATCGTCCCCCAGACCGGGGTGACGCCCGAAGACGCCGCCTACATGAAGGCCGGCGGGATCGAAAGCATCCGCCTCTCGCTGCAGTGGGCCGGCGTCCAGCCGACCCGCAACGGCCCCTACAACTGGAGCGGCTTCGACGCCGCGATGGAAGTCGCCACCCGCGCCGGGCTGCGGGTGCTGCCCTCGATCGTCTCGCCGCCGAAATGGGCCGTCCGCAAGGAAACGACGATGCCGGTCGCGACCGCCGAGCTGCGTCGGGGATGGATGGCCTTCGTCAGCGCCGCCGTCGCCCGCTACGGCCCCGGCGGCGAGTTCTGGGACCACACCGGGGGGATCGGGCCCAACTACGAACCGGCGATCGCCGAACCGCTGCCGATCCGCGAGTGGCAGATCTGGAACGAGTCGAACTTCTTCTACTTCG
>DASZDI010000131.1:0-1858 GCA_035942135.1 Solirubrobacterales bacterium
CCCGATCGACCTCAAGGCGGAGACCTGGGAAGCGGACCTGGAGCTGCTGCGCGAGAAGGCGCCGGAGCTGCCCTTCCTCGACCCGCTCGAGGAGGAGCTCAGGCGTCTTCGTTCTCAGTTAGGGGCTCGCGCCCCTGAGCCTTCAGGCTGAGCCGCCGCCGCAGCGGCAGCGCGAACCAGAAGAACGCGATGGCGGCGACCGCGAGGCCCCCGACCACCACGGTCGCGGCGGTGCTGAAGAGGTAGTCGGTGACGAACGTGAGTGCCCCCAATATCGCCAGCGCCAGAAAGACGAGGCCGGCTATCGCGAAGCGGTTGGAGTAGAAGACCAGTTTGCGCTTCTGCTGGTAGCGGAAGGTGAGCCGGTGGTAGGCGGTCGGCGCCATCAGCAGCACCGCCGAGATCGCGGTGCAGATCAGCGTCGCGAAGTAGACGTCGCGCTGGAAGTTGTTGACGTCCTTGAAACCCTGCGCGAACGGGACCGTGAGCAGGAAGGCGAAGAGGACCTGGACTCCGGGGATCGCGACGCGCAGCTCTTGCAGCAGCTCGTTGAGGTTGCGGTCGAGGCGTTCCTGCTCGCTCTCTTCACGGCCGTCGTCGTGCTCGGCCTTGATCACCTCGCTCCCGGACGAAGAACCTCGCTCCATGCCGGAAACCCTATGTGAAGGGGAGGCGTCGTCGTAGGATCGCCGGATGGGACGCCTGGCCGTGATCCTCGGCAGCAACGCGCTCGGCCCGGGGGGCGAGCAGATCGCCGCCGCCGCAGCCGAGCAGGGAGCGGCGATCGTCCAGCGCCACCGCGGCGAGGACGGCCTCTTTGTCCTCCCCCACGCGATCGACCACGAGGCGAGGCTGCGCCCGCTGGTCGAGCAGGGCTGCGACCGGGTGCTGGCGATCGGCTCGGTCGGGTCGCTGCGGCCGGAGCTCGAGGTCGGCAGCCTCGTCTGCCCGGACGACTTCATCGCCCTCAACCTCGGCGAATCGGTCTTCGCCGACGAGCGCGCCCACTCGGCGCCGGGCTTCGACCGCCGCTGGCGCGAGGAAGTGATCGCCGCCTGGAGCGAGGGCGGGCAGGCGCCGCGTGACGGCGGCGTCTACTGGCAGGCGCGCGGGCCGCGCTTCGAGACCCCGGCCGAGATCCGGCTGATGGCGGCGCACGCCGACGTGGTCGGGATGACGATCGCCTCCGAGTGCGTCGTCGCCGGCGAGCTCGGCCTCGACTACGCGGCGCTCTGCGTCGTCGACAACCTCGCCAACGGCCTCGCCGCGGCGACGGTCAGTACCGCGGGGATGGAGGCGGACCGCCTGGTCAACGCCGAGCGCCTGCGCGAGGGCCTGGCGGCGGTGCTGCCGCGGCTCGGGGCGGTGGGCCGATGAGGTTGCGTGGTTCCTTTTGCACCGTATGGGTGCGTAACGAACCACGGAACGGGGAGCGGCGGTGGCGCTGACGGTCGAGAACGCGCTGCTGGACGGGGAGCGGGTCGGGGTCCGCTGCGAGGACGGCGCGATCGCGGCGCTCGGGGGCGAGGTGGCGGCGCAGCCCGGCGACGAGACGATCGACGCGGGCGGCGCCCACCTGGTGCCGCCGCTCGTCAACGGGCACACCCACGCGGCGATGACGCTGTTCCGCGGCTCCGGCGGCGACCTGCCGCTGATGCCGTGGCTGGAGGAGAAGATCTGGCCGGTCGAGGCGAAGCTCGAGGCCGAGGACGTCTACCGGGGCGCCCGGCTCGCCTGCGCGGAGATGGTCCGCAGCGGCACCGCCCGCTTCTGGGACATGTACTGGCATCCGGAGGCGACGGCGCGGGCGGTGCGGGACGCCGGCATCCGCGCCACGATCGGGGCGCCGCTCTTCGAC
>DASZDI010000132.1:0-3353 GCA_035942135.1 Solirubrobacterales bacterium
CGCCGTCGACGACGCGGACGCCCGCGCCCTCCTCGGCGCCCGACTGGACCGACTCGATCCGGGACTCGTCGATCGCCATCGTCTGCCCCCGTCGCCGTTCGGCGAAGACCTCGGCGAAGCGGCCGCCGTTGGCCAGCGCCCGGGCGAGGACGCGCTCGGCAACGCCTTGGTCGAGCAGCCCGCTCATCCCCTCGGCCCCTTCCCGGCGACCTCGATCAGCCGCCCGGCGGCGACGAAGAGCTCGGCGCCGCTGCGCGAGTCCTCGGCGTGGTCGGCGCTGCGGCCGTGGGGGTAGTAGAGGCGCGCGAAGGGCCGGCGGGAGACGCGCCGGCGGCGCATGAAGGCGGCGGCCTCGTCGGCGTAGCCGGAGAAGCGCTCGAGCAGGATCCGGTGCGGCTTCGGAGGCATCAGTCCTGGGCCTCCGAGGAGCCGGCGAGCTCGCGCAGCACCGAGCGCAGGTCGAAGAGCATCACCGAGGCGAGCGCGAAGCGGTCGGTGACCGTGACCGCGGCCAGGCCCGCGTTGCGGATCGCGAAGACCTCGCCCTGCTCGGTGGCGATGTGGACCTGCTCGACCGGCACCCCCTCGGCGGCGTCGGCGGCGGCAAACAGCGCCGCCGCGTCCTCGCGCCAGCGCTCCGGCTCCTCGCCGGACGCCGCCAGCACCTCCCCCCCGGGGCCGAGAATCGCCGCCCCGCGCAGGTCCGGCGACATCTCGCTCAAGAAGGCCAGCGCCGCCTCCGCGGACTCCTGCGAGGGAGGGGCGGCTGCGGAGGCGTCAGGCATGTGGGCGAAGATACCGACCGTGACCCTCGCCCGAGCCTCCTGGATCACCGTCGTCGTCGTCTGCGCGATCGCCGCGGTCCTCTTCGCCTTCAGCGGCTACACCGGCTACGCCGTCACCCTGGTGGCGATCGGCCTGGCCGCCGGCGTCAACCTGCTGCCACCGCCCTGACTGTCGCGCTACGGGCAATACCGGGGTACAACGTCTGTACAATCGTCGTAGTCAATGGCTGCGTCCAACGCCGGGGAGGCCCGAGATCTTCGCTGGAACCTGCGAGTCGAGGACTCCGAGGACGCTCTGGTCCGCGCCGCCAGCGAGGCAAGCGAGACGAGCTACAGCAGCTTCATCAGGACGGCGGCTGTCTCTGAAGCCCGCCGCGTCCTGGCCGATCGCACCCAGTTCCCCCTCCCTCCCGCTCGATGGGAGGAGTTCGGCGAACTCCTCGAGCGACCGCCGCGGGTTCCCGAGGGACTCCGGCGCCTGTACTCGAAGCCGAGCGTCTTCGAATAGACCCAAGCGATGGCGTACTCGCGGCCGGAGCCGCTGAGGGGCAAGCACAACCTCGAAGGCTTCGCTTCGGGAGAGGACTCGCTGGACAGCTGGCTGCTTCGCCGGGCTCGCCATGCCGAGGCGGCGGGGTCCGCTCGAACGTTCGTGACGACCGACGGCAAGCGGGTGATCGGGTACTACGCACTGGCGATCGGGTCGGTGGCGCCCGAGGACGCGACGGAGCGCATGCTCAAGGGCCAGCCGAGCGCGCGGCCGGTCTCCGTTCTCGTCCTTGCTCGCCTGGCGGTGGATCAGGAGCACCATGGGCGCGGTGTCGGCAGGTCGCTGCTCCAAGACGCACTGCTCCGCTGCGACGTGGTTGCCGAGTCCGTGGGAGTTCGGGCAGTCGTCGCCCACGCTCTTCCGGACGCCGCCGGCTTCTACGACCACTTCGATTTTGAAAAGTCCCCGACCGATCCGCTCCATCGGATCCTGCTGATGAAGGACCTACGGTGCTTCCTGGAGGAAGTGGATGGCTGATCGGCCCGAGCGGTAGGGGCCATCTTCGCCTTCTGCGCGATCGCCGCGGCCCTCTTTGCCCCTTGAGCGGCTACGCCGTCAACCTGCTGCCACCGCCCTGAAAACAGCGAGTCCGCGATAGACCGCCATATAGGCGGTTTCTCGCGGACTCGGCGTCAGCCCGAGCGGTAGGGCCCGTCTTCGCCTTCGCGGAGGGAGGTCTCGGGCTCGGCGTGGATCAGGACCTCGGCCTGGGGGATCTCGGCCTCGATCGAGGCGCGCATCTGGTGGGCGAGCTCGTGGGCGCGCTCGAGGGTGGTGCCGGAGCGGTACTGGACGTGGAAGTCGATGTGGCGGCGGCGGCCGGCGCGGCGGGCACGGAGCTTGTGGTAGCCGGCGACCTCGGGGGTGCGGGCGGTGGCGATGGCGGCCTCGATCCGGTCCATCTCGGCGTCCGGCAGGACCTCGTCGACGAGGACGCCGGAGGAGCGGCGGATGATCCGGAGGCCGGCCCAGACGATCGCGGCGGCGACGATCAGGGCGGTGATCGAGTCGAAGGCGGCTATGCCGGTGACCTCGATCAGGCCGAGTCCGACGAGGACGCCGACCGAAGTGAGGGCGTCGGTGCGCAGGTGGGCGGCGTCCCCCTCCAGGGCCGCGGAGTCGTGCTCGCGGGCGCGACGGGAGAGGACGCCGGAGACGACCAGGTTGGCCACCACCGAGATGCCCATCACGGCGATGCCGACGCCGAGCGAGTCGACCGAGGAGCCGACGGCGAGGCGGTGGCTCGCCTCGTAGACGATCACCGCGGCGCCGACGAGGATCAGGATCCCCTCGATCGTCGCCGCCAGGTTCTCGACCTTCTCGTGCCCGTAGGGGTGCTCGGCGTCGGCCGGCTCGTCGGCCTTGCGGACCGAGATGAAGGCGATCACCGAGGCGACGAGGTCGATCAGCGAGTGGATCGCCTCGGTGATGATCGCGATCGAGCCGGTGATCGCCCCGGCGGCGAGCTTGAGCGCGATCAGGACCGAGTTGGAGACGATCGAGAGCGCCGCCGCGCCGCTTTTGCTGCGGATCACGGCGAGGCCCCTGCCTCCAGGCCGAGGTGCCGGGCCAGCATCCGCGCCGCCTTGCCGCGGTGGCTGATCGCGTGCTTCTCGGCCGGCGTCAGCTCCGCCATCGTCCGCTCGTCCTGCGGACCGGTCTCGTCGGGGACGAAGGCCGGGTCGTAGCCGAAGCCGCCCTCGCCGCGGCCCTCGCGCAGCAGCGTCCCCTCGCAGCGGGCCTCGAAGAGGTACTCGGCACCGGAATCGTCGATCAGGGCGAGCACGCAGACGTAGGCGGCGCGACGACTGCCGTCGGCGGCGTCGACCTCGCGCAGCAGCTTCGCCAGGTTGGTCTCGTCGCTGGCGCCCTCGCCGGCGTAGCGGGCGGAGTAGATCCCGGGGGCGCCGCCGAGGTCGGCGGCTTCGATCCCGGAGTCGTCGGCGATCGTCGCCTCGCCGGTCGCGGCGCGGGCGGCACGCGCCTTGATCAGCGCGTTGGCCTCAAAGGTGTCGCCG
>DASZDI010000133.1:0-3488 GCA_035942135.1 Solirubrobacterales bacterium
GCGAGTGTAGATCGAGAGCCGGATCGTGTTGCCGACCAGCATCAGCGAGGCGAGGACCAACAGCACCGTGATCACCGTGAGGACGATCTTCAGCGCGCTCGTCACCTCCTCGATCTTGCCCGAAGACAGCGTGCGGTCGAATTCTTTTTGGATGATCGGCGAGAACGCTTTGCCGCCGGGGAAAACGACCTCGCGGATCGCCGGCAGGTTGGCGGCGTCGTCGGCCTTGACTTCGAAGCTGCTGGGGAGCGGGTTGGTGTTCAGCTCTTCGACGATCGTCTTGTCTTTGAGTTCGCTTTTCAGCGTCTCCAGCGCCTCGGCCTTGCTGATGAAGGTGACCTCAGCGACGTGCGGGACACCTTCCAGCTTCGCGCGCAAGCCATTGATTTCCACTTTGCTCGCGTCGTCGTAGAGCGCGTACTGGACGTTGAGCTGGTCGCGGACTTCCTCGCTCTTGCCCTGGGCGGTCTGGAAGATCGGGATCAGCATGCCGAGCAGGACGACGGTGACGACGGTGGTCACGATCGCCGCCAGGCTGGGGGCGCCGTTGCGCCGCAGCGCGCGCAGGGCCTCCTGGAAGAAGAAGATCAGCCGGCTCATCAGCGCAGGGGCTCGCGGTCGTGGCCGTTGGTCTGCTTGGCGTCTTCGGGGCCGACGCCCATCTCGGCCCGCATCCGCAGGCCGAATTCGGTCGTCGACTCCTCGGTGTAGCCACCGGAGACCTCGTCGCGGACGACGCGGCCCTCGTAGAGCTCGATCACGCGGCGGCGCATGTTGTCGACCATCTCGCGATCGTGGGTGACGACGACGACGGTCGTGCCGGTCTTGTTGATCCGGTAGAGCAGCTGCATGATCCCGATCGAGGTGACCGGGTCGAGGTTCCCGCTCGGCTCGTCGGCCAGCAGCAGCGGCGGGTGGTTGACGAAGGCGCGGGCGACGGAGACGCGCTGCTGCTCGCCGCCGGAGAGCTGGTCCGGGTAGCTGTGGAGCTTGGTCGAGAGGCCGACCAGGCGCAGCGTTGCCGGCACCTGCTCGCGGATTTCGGCGCGGGAGGCGCCGATCACCTGCAGGGCGTAGGCGACGTTGTCATAGACGGTCCGGTTGGGGAGGAGCTTGAAGTCCTGGAAGACGGTGCCGATGTTGCGGCGCAGCTGCGGGATTTTCTTCTCCGGCAGCTTGCCGATGTCCCGCCCGGCGATCTTGACCGAGCCTTCGGTGGCGGCGAGCTCCCGGATCAGCATCTTGATCAGGGTCGACTTGCCGCAGCCGGTCGGGCCGACGAGGAAGACGAACTCGCCGCGGCCGACCGCCAGGTTGACCCGGTCGAGCGCCATGTGGCCGCCCGGGTAGACCTTGGTGACATCGTTCAGCTCGATGATCGGGGCGCGGCGCCCGCGGGGGCGACGCGGCTCCTCGGAGCCGTGGTCTTTCTTTCTGCGTATAGCCATGAGTCCGGTGCCTTCTGCGAGAGAAGGGTGACTCCTGCGAGGTCTCGACCCCGCAAGATCCCGCCCACGCAGCCGATCTTGCGCCAGCGCTAGCCGATCGCGACCATGCGCTCGATCGGGACCCGCGCCCGCTCGGCGATCTCCGGCGGGACGCTGACCTCGTGCTTCATCTCGAGCAGCGAGTCGCGCAGCTTCGGCAGCGTGATCATCTTCATGTAGCCGCAGAAGGCCATCCGGTTGGCTTCGATCAGGTTCGCCTTCGGGGCGACCTGCTGCAGCGGGTAGAGCATCCCGTTCTCGGTGGCGACGATGAACTCGCCCTCGGGGTTGGCTTCGACGTGCTGCTGCATCCCCGAGGTGGAGAGCATGTGGACGCCCTCGGCCTCGATGTCGCCGGAGGCGACGTACTCCATCGCCTGGGTCGAGCAGCCGCACTCGGGGTGGATGAGGAATTCCGCGTTCGGGTGCTCGGCCCGGGTGCGGGTGATGTCGTCGGGCCGGATGCCGGCGTGGACGTGGCACTCGCCGTCCCAGATGTGGAAGCGGGCACGGCGCTCGGGGTCCTCGACCAGGCCGGTCTCGCGCTCGACGAAGGCGCCGAGCCACATGTCGGGGCCGAAGAGGATCTCGGTCTCGGGACCGTGCTCGGCCCAGATGTGCTCGACCACCTTGACCGCGTTGGAGGAGGTGACGCAGTAGTCGGTCTCCGCCTTCACCTCGGCCGAGGTGTTGACGTACATCACCACCAGGGCGCCGGGGTGCTGCGCCTTCCAGGCGCGCAGCTGGTCGGCGGTGATCGAGTCGGCGAGCGAGCAGCCGGCGTCGAGGTCGGGGATCAGAACCTTCTTCTGCGGCGAGAGGATCGAGGCCGTCTCGGCCATGAAGTGGACGCCGCAGAAGGCGATCGTCTCGGCGTCGGTGGCGGCCGCCTGGCGCGAGAGGCCGAGCGAGTCGCCGAGGTAGTGGGCGACGTCCTGGATCTCGGGCAGCTGGTAGTTGTGGGCGAGGACGACGGCGTTGCGCTGCTCCGCGAGCACGCGGACTTCCTCGCTGATCTCAGCGATCTGCTCCGGGCTCAGCTCCGGTGCGAGCGTAGGTTGGATCGTCGGGAGCTCTTGCATGAGCCCTTCCTCCTTATGTTCGCCGGCGGGACTGGGGTCCGGACCGGTCGAATGAACGTCATAGAAGTCTAGAGGATCGAAACGGGTATCTAGGCTGCTTGAGATGCCGGAGCTGCCGGAGGTAGAGATCGTCACCCGCCGCCTCGACGCGGCCCTGGCCGGGAGCGAGGTGGAATCGGCCCTGGCGCCGGGGATGAACGTGATGAAGACCTTCGACCCGCCGCTGGAATCGCTGGCCGGGCGCGAGGTGACCGGGGTGCGGCGGATCGGCAAGATGCCGGTCGTCGAATTCGACGACCTGGCGCTGCTGGTCCACCTGATGTCGGCCGGGCGGCTGCGGGTCTACGACAAGCGCGCCTCGATCAAAGACCGTGCCTCACGGGTCCTGGTCCGGCTGAGCAGCGGGCGCGAGCTGCGCCTGCGCGAGATGGGCACCAAGCAACGCGCCTGGGCGAAGCTGCTGCCCGCCGACGCGGTCGCCGCGGACGAGATGGTGGCGACGCTCGGCCCCGAGGCCTGGCCCCCTCCCCCGCTCGAGGACTTCGCGGCGGCGGTCGACAAGCCGCGCCACCTGCACCCGCTGCTGCGCCACCAGAAAGACATCGCCGGCATCGGCCGCTGCTGGGTCGACGAGGTCCTCTGGGAGGCCCGTCTCTCCCCCTTCAAGAAAGGGTCGGAGCTGGAGCGCGAGGAGATCGAGCGCCTCCACGCCGCCCTCCACGTCCTCGGCGACGCGATCGACCACTACGAGGCGACGATCGGCCCGGAGCCCCCCGACAAGATCCCGAAGCCCCTCAAGGTCCACAAGCGCGAGGGCGAGCCCTGCCCCCGCTGCGGCACGACCATCGAGGCCGTCTTCTTCTCCGAGCACCAGACCAACTACTGCCCGCAGGAGCAGACGGGCGGCCGAGTCCTCAAG
>DASZDI010000134.1:0-3003 GCA_035942135.1 Solirubrobacterales bacterium
AGCGCCAGCTGGGTGCCGCTGCCGGCGACGCGGCCGGCGCCGGTCACCCCCACCCGCCAGAGGGCCTCGCGGCGCTCGTCCTCGGAGCCGGCGGGGATGCCGTCGAGGGCACCGGCCCAGGCGAGGCGTTCGAGGCTCGGCAGGCCCGCCCCCGAGCGCGAGGCGAGTTCGGCGATGCCCTTGTAGGGGCCGCCGCGCTCGCGCTCGGCGACCAGCGCCTCCATCTCCTCCTTGCGCACTCCCTTCACGTAGCCGAGGCCGATGCGGACGACGAGGCCGCCGCGCACTTCCGCGGTCGACGGGCCGATTCCGTTCTCCGTGGGACCGTCTTCGGCCCGTCGAGGCGGCGATTCGACATGGCACAGCACCCGGCTGCGGTTGGCGTCGGGCGCCGCTACCCGGATGCCCCGGCGCTGGGCCTCGTGGACGAGCGAGTCGGGCGGGTAGAAGCCCATCGGCTGCTCGTTCAGCAGCGAGCAGAGGAACTCCGGCCCGTAGTGGATGCGCAGCCAGGCCGACTGGTAGGCGAGCAGGCCGAACGCCGCCGAGTGGGCCTTGGGGAAGCCGAAGCCGGAGAAGCCCTTGATCTGGTCCCAGACCCGTTCCGCCGTCTTCTCGGGCACGCCCCTGGCAGCCGCCCCGGCGAGGAAGCGGCGGCGGTGCTCCTCGATCGCCTCCTCGGAGCGCTTGCGGCTCATCGCCCGCCGCAGCCCCTCGGCCTCGGAGGAGCTGAAGCCCGCCAGCGCCATCGACACCTCGATCACCTGCTCCTGGAAGACGATCGTCCCCAGCGTCTCCTCCAGCACCGGCTCCAGCAGCGGGTGCTCGTAGGGGACCTTGAAGCCGGGATCCTCGCGGAGGCGCTTGCGGCGCTCTATATAGGGATGGATGGCGCCGCCCTGGATCGGGCCCGGCCGCACCAGCGCCACCTGGACGACGACGTCGTCGAGGTCGCGCGGCTGGGTCCGCGGCAGCATCTGCATCTGCGCCCGGCTCTCGATCTGGAAGACGCCGGTGGTCTCGGCGGCGCGGATCGACTCGAAGGTCTCCTCGTCGGCGAGCGGGATCCGCGAGAGGTCGAGCCGCTCGCCGCGGGCGCGGCCGATCTCCTCGACGCAGCGCTCGACCGCCGAGAGCATCCCCAGCCCCAGCAGGTCGATCTTGAGGAAGCCGGCGTCGGCGCAGGAGTCCTTGTCCCACTGCACCGTCTGCCGGCCCTTCATCGCCGCCGGGACGACCGGGCAGACATCGATCAGCGGCCGGGTCGAGATCACCATCCCGCCCGGGTGCTGGGAGGAGTGACGGGGCAGGCCCATGACCTCGTCGGCGAGCGAGAGCAGCGCCCGCCAGCGCGGCTCCTGCGCCCGCTCCGCCCCCAGCGCCGCCTGCAGGTCGCGCTCGATCTCCGCCGCGGTCTCGTGGAAGCCGACCGTCTTCGCCACCCGGTCGATCTCCGCCGCCGGCAGGCCGAGCGCCTTGCCGAGGTCCCGCACCGCGCCCTTCGGCCGATAGGTCGGGAAGGCCGCGACGAGGGCGGAGCGGTCGGCGCCGTAGCGCTCGTGCACCCGCGGGATCAGGACCTCGCGGATGTCGCGCGGGAAGTCGAGGTCGATGTCCGGCATCGAGGTCGTTTCCTCGTTGAGGAAGCGGGCGGAGAAGAGGTCGGCCTCGACCGGGTCGACGTGGGAGAGGCCGGTCAGGTAGCAGACGATCGAGCTGACGCTGGAGCCGCGCCCCCGCCCCGGCGGCAGGATCGAGCGCGCCGACTCCGGGCCGCGGACCTCGGCCGCGACCTCCCGCGCCAGCTCCAGGAGGTCGCGGTGCAGGAGGAAGAAGCCGGAGAGGTCGAGCTTGCGGATGATCGTCAGCTCCTCCTCCAGGCGCCACTGCGCCTCGATCAGGCGGGCGTTGCCGGCGTAGCGCTCGCCGAGCCGGTGGGCGCAGATGCGGGCCAGCTCGCCGTCGGCGCCCGCGTCCTCGCTGCCGGGATAGCGATAGCCGAGCTGCTCGGTGAGGTCGAAGCGCAGCCGCTCGGCGAGGCGGCCGGTCTCGGCGACGGCTTCGGGGTATTCGGCGAAGCGGGCGGCCATCGCGCTCGGCGAGGTAAGGGCCGAGGTCGAGTTGCCGCGGCGGTAGGGCTCGGACTCCTCCAGCGTCTCGCAGCGGCCGATCGCGACCAGCGCGTCCTGCAACGGCGCCCGCCGGCGGTCGTGGGAGTGGACGTTGCCGGTGGCGACGCAGGGGACGTCGAGGCGCTCGGCGAGGCCCGCGAGCCAACGGTTGCGGGCCCGGTCGCGGCGCCAGTAGGGACGCTGCAGCTCGACCCGGAAGCGGTCGCGGCCGAAGGCGGCAAGGAGGCGCCGCGCGAGCCCCTCGCCCCCGGCGGTGTCGCCGCGCTCCCAGGCCCCGGCCACCCCTCCCTCGCCGGCGCAACCGGAGAGGCAGACGAGCCCCGCCGCGTGCTCCTCCACCTGCTCGAGCGTCGCCCACGGCTGCGTCGCCGAGCGCGTCGTGTTGTCGCGCGTGTGCGCGTGCGCCGCGGTCAGCAGCCGGCAGAGGTTCCGGTAGCCGGTCTCGTCTTCGACCAGCAGGGTGAGGTGGAGGTGGCGCTCCCCCTCCCGGACGGTCAGCTCGACGCCGGTGATCGAGCGGAGGCCGAGGCCCTTGCAGGCGTGGGCGAACTCCATCGAGCCCCAGAGGCCGTCGTGGTCGGTGAGGGCGAAGGCGGGGTAGTCGTGGGCGGCCGCGGCGGCGGCCAGCTCCGTCGGGGTCGAGGCGCCGTCGAGGAAGGAGAAGGCGGAGTGGGCGTGCAGCTCGACGTACACCGGCCCTCCCTACGCCCGCTGCCGGTACCAGCGCTGCCCGCGGGGGCTGCGGAAGACGGTGATCGCGCGGCCGTCGCCGAGGGCCAGCTCGAAGTAGTGGCGGCGCAGCGGCTTCGGCGTCCACCAGCGGTCCTCGACCAGCCACTCCTCGCGGACGGCCTCGACCGCGACCCCGTCC
>DASZDI010000135.1:0-5000 GCA_035942135.1 Solirubrobacterales bacterium
CTCTCAGCCCGCCGAGTGCTCGGTGGCGTGGGCGGGTACCGTTCGGCAATGGCTACCAGCTGGCAGGAGATCGTCGATTTGGGGGCTCGGAGCCCTTCGGCTGTTGCTACCGCGGAGGAAGAGGCGCCTGAGCGGCGGAGGGGGGTCTTCAAGCGGCTGAAAGAGAGCCTTTCCAAAAGCCGTCAGGCGCTTACCGAGGAGATCTCGGCGAGTCTGTTCGATCGGATCGACGATGAGACCTGGGAGTTGTTGGAGGAGGCGCTGATCCTGGCCGACGTCGGGGCGCCGACCACGGCGGCGGTGGTGGAGCGGTTGGAGCACGAGGTCGAGTCCGGGGCGGTGCCGATGGACGGGGTCGCGGTGCGGGACCGGCTGATCGAGATCCTTGCCGAGGTTGCTTCGACCGCTCGGGCGCCGATCGACCTCAGCGGCGAGCCGGCGGTGCTGATGATGGTCGGCGTCAACGGGACCGGCAAGACGACGACGATCGGCAAGATCGCCTGGCACCTGAGCAAGGAAATGGGGCTGAGCGTGGTGATGGGTGCCGCCGACACCTACCGCGCCGCCGCCGCCGAGCAGCTCGAAACCTGGGCCGAGCGCGCCGGGGCCGAGCTGGTCCGCGGCGCGGAGGGGTCCGACCCCGGCTCGGTCGCCTTCGAGGCGGTCTCCGCCGCCCGCGACCGCGGTGCCGACGTGGTGATCATCGACACCGCCGGCCGCCTCCACACCCAGGCCAACCTGATGGACGAGCTGACGAAGGTGCGGCGGGTGATCCAGAAGCAGATCCCCGACGCGCCGCACGAGACCCTGATCTCGATCGACGCCACCACCGGCCAGAACGGGCTGCGCCAGGCGAAGGTCTTCTCCGAAGCGGTTGACGTCGACGGCGTCGTCCTCACCAAGCTCGACGGCACCGCCCGCGGCGGCATCGCCCTCGCGATCGCCTCCGACCTCGGCATCCCGGTGAAGCTGATCGGCGTCGGCGAGACGCTCGAGGACCTGCGCCCCTTCGACCCCGCCGATTACGCCAACGCGCTGCTGGCCGAGTAGCCTGAACAAACATGTTCGACCAGCTCTCCGAACGCCTGCAGTCGACCCTTTCCGACGTCCGCTCGCGCGGCAAGCTGACCGAGTCCGACGTCGACTCGGCGATGCGGGAGATCCGCCTCGCCCTGCTCGAGGCGGATGTCAACTTCAAAGTCGTCAAAGCGTTCACGAAGACGCTGAAGGAGCGCTGCCTGGGCTCCGACGTGCTGGAGAGCCTCGACCCCGGCCAGCAGGTGGTGAAGATCGTCAACGAGGAGCTGGCCTCGCTGATGGGCGGGACCGGCAGCGAGCTGGCGATGGCGACCAGCGGGCCGACCGTGATCCTGATGGCGGGCCTGCAGGGCTCCGGTAAGACGACCGCCTGCGCCAAGCTCGCCCAGTTCTTCGGCAAACAGGGCAAGGACGTCGCTCTGGCGGCCTGCGACGTCTACCGGCCCGCCGCGGTCGAGCAACTGGTGACGATGGGCAAGCGCGCGGGCGCCCACGTCTACGAGCGCGGCACCGAGGCCGACCCGGTCGACATCGCCTCCTGGGCGCTCGACGAAGCCCGCGCCGAGCGCCGCGACGTGCTGATCGTCGACACCGCCGGCCGCCTCCACATCGACCAGGATCTGATGGCCGAGCTGGCGCAGATCCGCAAGCAGACCCGCCCGCACGACGTCCTCCTCGTCGTCGACGCGATGACCGGCCAGGACGCCGTCGGCGTCGCCGAATCCTTCGCCGAGGTGGCCGAGTTCGACGGCGTCGTGATGACCAAGCTCGACGGCGACGCCCGCGGCGGCGCCGCGCTCTCGGTCAAAGCGGTCACCGGCAAGCCGATCCTCTTCGCCTCGACCGGCGAGAAGATCGAGGACTTCGACAAGTTCCACCCCGACCGGATGGCCCAGCGCATCCTCGGCATGGGCGATGTCCTCAGCCTGATCGAGAAAGCCGAGCAGCAGGTCGACGAGAAGGAAGCCGAAGAGCTGCAGGAGAAGATGAAGCGTGACCAGTTCACGCTCGAGGACTTCCTCAAGCAGATGAAGCAGGTCCGGAAAATGGGGCCGCTGAGCGGAATCCTCGGGATGTTGCCGGGGATGGGGGCGATGAAGCAGCTGAAGAACGCCGACGTGGACGAGCGGGAGCTCGACCGGGTCGAGGCGATCATCCTCTCGATGACCCCGCAGGAGCGGCGCAACCCGGGGGTGATCAACGGCTCCCGCCGCAAACGGATCGCCAACGGCTCCGGGACCAAGGTCCAGCAGGTCAACCAGCTGGTCAAGCAGTTCGACCAGATGCGGGTGATGATGAAATCGATGGCCAACGGGCGGATGCCGACGCCGCAGCAGATGGCCCAGCTTTCCGGCGGCGCGAAGCGCCCGAAGGCCCGTAGACGCTAATCTGCCCGACCCAATGGCAGTCCGAATCAGACTTAGACGAGTGGGTTCCAAGAAGAACCCGATCTGGCGGATCGTCGTCGCCGACAAACGCTCGCCGCGCGACGGTCGCACGATCGAGACGATCGGCCAGTACAACCCGCAGACCGAGCCCTCGACGATCGTCCTCGACGAGGAGCGCGCACGCCACTGGCTCGAGCACGGCGCCCAGCCCTCGGAGACGGTGGCGGGCCTGCTGCGCACCAAGGGCATCAAAGCCTCCGGCAGCTAGCCGGCCCGGCTGATGACCGAGCTGCTCGAGTTTCTCGTCAAGGCCCTCGTCGAGGAGCCGGAGGCGGTGGTGGTCGAGGAGCTCGAAGAGGACGGCGACCTCGTCTACGAGATCACCGTCGCCGAGGGCGACCTCGGCCGGGTGATCGGCAAAGGCGGCAGGATCGCCAACGCGATCCGGACGATCGCCAAGGCCGCCGCTGTTCGAATCGACCGCCGGGTGATCGTCGACATTCTCGACTGACGCGCTGTGGGCCGGGTCCGGACAGGGGTTCCACTTAACTTTTTCGTCATCGTCATCGGCCGTCCGAGGGCCACAGCGGCGAAAAAGTACAAGACGTTCCACCCCTGTCCGGACCCGCTCAAAGCCCCATGAAACTCGACATTTTCACGCTGTTTCCAGAGGCGTTCGATTGGTTTCGCACGCAGAGATCGGTGACGAACGCCCTGCGCGAAGGCAACGAGCTCCGCTTCTTCAACTACCGCGACACGACGCCGATCGGGGCGGGGAAAGTCGACGACTCCCCCTACGGCGGCGGCGCCGGGATGGTGCTGCGGGTCGACGTCGTCGACGCGGCGCTGCGGGCCGCCTACGGCGACGGCCCGCGGCCGCGGATCGTCCTGCTCTCGCCGACCGGGCCGGTGCTCGACGACCCGATCGCCGACGAGCTGGTCGCCGAGCCGCACGTCGCCCTGCTCTGCGGCCGCTACGAGGGCTTCGACGACCGCGTCCACCAGCACCTCGCCGACGACGAGCTCTCGATCGGCCGCTACGTCCTCGCGGGCGGCGAGCTGCCGGCGATGGTCGTCGCCGATGTCCTCATGCGCAAGCTCCCCGGCGCCCTCGGCCACGCCGACTCGGCCGCCGAGGAGTCCTTCAGCCAGGTGCTGGAGGGGATGCCCGAGTACCCGCACTTCACCCGCCCGCCCGAGTACCGGGGCTGGGGCGTGCCCGACGTCCTCCTCTCCGGCGACCACGAGAAGGTGCGGCAGTGGCGGCTCGAGCAGAGCCGCCTGCGGGCCGCGGAGCACGGGGCGGGAGAGGACGCGTAGCCGCTGCTTAAGGCGGGCTTCAGGCCCTTTGGGCTACCATTCCGCGACCGCGCGGCTCCCGCACCTGGGTCCGGCGGTTTTTTCTCGTCAGATGAGCTCCGTAATCGACAGCATCGAGCGCGCCCAGCTTCGGGACGGCCTGCCCAAATTCGCACCGGGGGATCGTGTGCGCGTCCACTTCCAGGTGGTCGAGGGCACGCGCAGCCGGATCCAGGTCTTCGAGGGCGTCGTCCTGCGTCGTCAGGGCTCCGGCGTGCGGGAGACCTTCACCGTCCGCAAACAGTCGTTCGGGGTCGGGGTCGAGCGGACGTTCCCGCTGCACTCGCCGAAGATCGAGAAACTCGAGGTCGCGGCGCGCGGGGACGTGCGACGGGCCAAGCTCTACTACCTGCGCGGTCGCATCGGCAAGGCCGCCCGCGTCGCCGAGCGGCGCTGGGGCATCGACGACGACGTCGTCGCGGCGCCCGCGGCGGCAGCGACGGCGGAGTCCACCGCGGTCGACGCCGACGGAGTCGGCCAGGAGGAGGCGGAGACCGCCGCCGCTCCGGCCGAGGCCGAGACCGCCGAGGGCGACGTCGAGGCGACCGAGGCTTCCTCGGACACCGAGGAGGCGCCCGAGGCCGAGGCCGCCGCAGAGCCGGAGGCTTCGTCTGAGCCCGAGGCCGCCGCGGAGCCCGAGGCTCCGTCCGAGCCCGAGCCCGAGGCCGATGCCGGCAGCGAAGGCGACAACGCCGGCGCCGAGCCCAAGCCCGAGGGCGAGGCTGAGCACGAGGTCGATGCCGAGGACGAGGAGCCGGCAGCCGCCGGCGACTCCGACGAGGACTCGAAAGCCTGAAACCCTCGATCCCGAAGCCGAAGTCAAAAGGCGGCGGGCTCATCGAGTTGGCCGTCATCGTCGCGCTGGCCCTGGGGCTGGCGCTGGGCATCCAGGCCTGGGTCGTCAAGCCGTACCAGATCCCCTCGGAATCGATGGAGCCGACGCTCGACGTCGGCCAGCGCGTCCTCGTCAACCGCTTCCTCTTCCACTTCCAGGACCCGCAGATCGGCGACAGCGTCGTCTTCCACCCGCCCGCGGGCGCCGACCACGAAGGCGAACCGTGCGGGGTGCGGCCGAAAAGCAGCGAAGCCTGCTCGCAGCCGACCGCCGAGCAGTCCGACCAGAACTTCATCAAGCGGATCGTCGCCGGCCCCGGCGACACCCTCTCGGTCAAGAACGGCCACCCGGTCGTCAACGGGGTCGAGCAGAAAGACGAG
>DASZDI010000136.1:0-6101 GCA_035942135.1 Solirubrobacterales bacterium
GGGGGGCGGCCTTCAGCATCAGCAGGGCCGGGACGATCGCGAGGCGGGTGACGATCGTGACCATCACCGGCCGGGTCAGCGGCGGGGGCATCGGCAGGGCGCCGTGCTCGGCGTTCTCGGCGAGGGTGGCGCCGACGGCGAAGAAGCCGATCGGGAGGATGGCGACGATGAGGATCTGAGAGAGGTCGACGAGGAGGTCGGGAGCGAGGGCGTCGGGTGCCAGTAGCCCCGCTATCGCCGCGTAGAGGGGCGGGTTGCGGGTGAAGAAGGCGGCGACGCGCTGGCGCGGCGTTTCCCCTGCCTTGGTCCCGAAGGCGGCGCCGACCGCGAAGGCGCCGAGCAGCAGGCAGGGGCCGGTGACGAGGACGTCGTAGAGGACGGCGGTGGGGAGTTCGTCGCGGCCGAGCAGCGCCACCGCGAGGGGGTAGCCGAGGTAGCCGGTGTTGACGCTCAGGACAGTGCAGACGACCGCGCCGACCTGCGGGCGGCCCAGCTTCAGCACCCGGCTCGCCACCAGGTAGGCGAAGAGGGCGCCGAGGGAGGAGGCGACGATGCCGAGGACCAGCCCGACCCCGTGGCTGAGGTCGATCTCGCTGGCGGCGATGTTGAAGAAGATCACCGGCGGCAGCAGCACGTAGAGCAGCAGCATCAGGGCGCTGCGGGAGGCCTTGGCCGCGCCGGCGGGCCAGCGACCCTCGGACCAGACGCCGAAGGCGACGGCCGCGACGATCGCGCCGGTGGTGAGGAGGACGCCGATGAGGTGGTTCTATCCGAACAGCGAGGCGCCGGCCTGCGAGGCGAAGTCGACCAGCGGCTGCGGGATCACGCCGAAGAAGACCGTCGCGGCCGCGGCAAGCAGCGCCGGGCCGACCAGGTACCAGCGGCGCCCGGCCTCCGGGTCGACCGGGTCGGCCTCGGGAGAGGCGCCGGCGATCGCCGGGGTCGCGCCCGGCGCGGTCTCGCTCTCGGGCCGCATCCACATCGCCGCCACCACCCGCAGGTAGTAGGCCAGCGAGATCATCGTGCCGACGGCGATGAAGACCGCGAGCCAGGTGTAGTCGCCCTCGACCAGCGCCTCGATCAGGTAGAGCTTGCCGATGAAGCCCGCCGTCGCGGGCAGCCCGGCGAGGGCCAGCATCGAGATCGTCAGCGGCCAGGCCAGCAGCGGCCGCTCGGCACCGAGGCCGCGCACGGCGCGGATGTCGTCGCCGAAGACCGTCTCGCGCTCGCGGGCGACGATCACCGCGAAGGCAGCGAGGTTCATGAAGGCGTAGGCGGCGAGGTAGAAGACCAGCGAGCTCGCCCCCGACTCGGAGGCGACGACGATCCCGCCGAGCATGTAGCCGGCCTGGGCGACGCCGGAGTAGCCGAGCAGCCGCTTCAGCGAGTCCTGCCCGAGGGCCCCGACGTTGCCGACGACGATCGAGACCGCCGCCAGCACCGCCAGGGCGGGCTGCCACTCGTCGAGCTGCGAGCCGAGGGCAACGTCGAAGAAGCGCAGGAAGACGGCAAAGGCCGCCGCCTTGGTCGCCACCGCCATGAAGCTGGTGATCGGGGTCGGGGCGCCCTGGTAGACGTCCGGCGTCCACTGGTGGAAGGGGGCGATCGAGGTCTTGAAGGCGAGCCCGACCGCCGCCATCGCGATCCCGATCAGGAGCAGCGGGTCGGCGTCGAGGCCGTTGCGGGCATTGCGGGCGAACCCGTCGGCGATCCCCGCGAAATCGGTCGAGCCGGTGCCGCCATAGATGAAGGCCATCCCGTAGAGCAGCGTCGCCGAGCCGATCGAGCCGACGATCAGGTACTTCAGCCGCGACTCCAGCGAGCCCTCGCGCCGGAGGTTGGTGGCGCAGAGGATGTAGAGCGGGATCGAGAGGATCTCCAGGGCGACGAAGAAGGTGACGAGGTTGGTCGCCTGTGCGAGCAGGACCATCCCCAGGACCGAGCCGAGCAGCAGCGCGTGGTACTCGCCCGAGCCCGCTTCCTCGGTCGCCCGCTCGCGGATCGAGAGGACGACGCAGAAGGCCGCGGTGAGGATCGCGATCAGCGAGATCGAGATCGCCAGGTCGTCGAGCCGCAGGGCGCCGGTGATCAGCGTCTTCGGGTCGTCCCAGTGCCAGATCAGCAGGCCGGCGACAGCGGCGAGGGTCAGCATCGTCAGCCCGGGCGCCATCCGCTTCGTCGGCTTGAAGACGGCGCTGAGGAGGACGACGCAGAGGCCGACCGTGAGCGCGATCAGCGGCGAGATCGCGGCGTAGTCGATGCTGGGCTCGTGGAATTTCATCGCTGCTCCCTGCTCGCCAGCTGCGACTCGGGCGCGTCGCCGCCCGTCACCCGGGCGACGGTCTGCTCGACGGTCGGGGAGGTGCGCTCGAGGATCAGCTGCGGGTAGAGCGCGAGGCCGACGATGCAGAGCACCAGCGGCACCAGGACGAGGCTGTCGCGGAAGCCGATCTCACGCGAGAGCAGGCCCTTGTCCCGTTGCGACGCCGGGCGGTTGTGCATCGTCTGCTGGTAGAGGCGCAGCGCGTAGTAGGCGGCCATCGCGACGCCCGCGATCGCGACGAGGGCGAAGACGATCTTCTCCTGGAAGAGGCCGTTGAGGATGTAGAACTCGCCGACGAAGTTGGCCGAGCCCGGCAGCGCCAGGGTCGCCAGGGCGACGATCAGGAAGAGCGCCGCCAGCACCGGCGCCCGCAGGGCGATCCCGCCCATCTCGCGGATGTCTTCGCTGCCGGTCCGCTCCAGCAGCAGGGCGACGATGATGAAGATCGGGGCGACGACGAGGCCGTGGTTGACCATCTGCAGGATCGCCCCGTCGGCCCCGTCGGCGCGCAGGGCGAAGATCCCGGCGGTGATGAAGCCGAGCTGGGCGACCGAGGAGTAGCCGGCGATCAGCCGCACGTTGGTCTGGGTGAAGGCCATCACCGAGCCGTAGAGGATCGAGGCCAGGGCGATGACCAGGACCACCTCCTGGAATTCGACCGTGGCATCGGGGAAGAGCGGCAGCACCACCCGCAGGAAGCCGTAGGCGCCGACCTTGGCGAGGACGCCGGAGAAGACCGCGAGGGCCGGCAGCGGCGCCGCCCGGTAGGCGTCGGCCAGCCAGCCGTGGAGGAGGAAGGCGGGCATCTTGACCAGGAAGGCGGCGGCGAAGAACCAGAAGATCCAGCGCTGGCTGCCCTCGCCGATCGGCTGCTGGGCGAGCTCGGCGATCGAGAAGGTGATCTCGCCGCCGTCGGCGGCGATGATCGCGGTGGCGATCGCCGCGACCAGCATCAGCAGCGAGCCGATCAGGGTGTAGACGATCATCTTCAGCGTCGCCTGGGCCGCGGTCGGCCCGCCGACGCGGTCCTGGCCCCAGGCGCCGAAGAGGAAGTAGAACGGCACCAGCATCAGGTCGAAGAAGAGGACGAAGAGCAGCAGGTCCTGGGCGAGGAAGGCGCCCAGCGTCGCGGTCTCGGCGACCAGCATCGCGAAGAAGAAGGTCTTCGGCCGCTCCTGCTCGCGCAGCGCCGCGAAGGCGATGCCGCCGACCCAGAGCACGGCCGTGAGCAGGAGGAGGAAGAGGTTGAGCCCGTCGACGCCGAGGCTGTAGTCGACGCCGAGGCCGGAGATCCAGGGCTCGTTCACCGCGTGCTGCAGGCTCGAGTTGCCGGAGTCGAAGTCGAGGACCAGCGCGATCGCGAGGCCGAGGGTGGCGACGGCGCCGAGCGTCGCCCACCAGCCGCCCGCCCGCCGCGGCAGGAAGAGGCCGAGGAGGCCGAAGGCGAGGGGTGCCCAGAGCAGCGCGTTGATCATGAGCTGGTGAGGAGGAAGTAGAGGGCGAGCCCGGCGAAGCCGGCGATCAGGAGCAGCGCGTAGCTGCGGACGAAGCCGTTCTGGACGGCGCGGACGACGCCGCCGGCCCCGCGCACGGTCCCCTCGGTGCCGCTGACCAGGCCGTCGACGACGAAGCGCTCGAAGACGCGGTCGGCGAAGCGGCCGATCGCCAGCGCCGGGCGGACGACGAGGAAGTCGATCGCCTCGTCGAAGTACCACTTGTTCGCGAAGAGGGTGTGGAGCGGGCGCAGCCGCCGCTGCAGCGCCGCCGGCCGGCTCGGCTCGGCGACGTAGAAGAAGTAGGCGATGCCGATCCCGAGCAGCGAGATCGCCGCGCCGATCGCCAGGCCGATCCATTCGGCCCCGGTCGAGGGGTGGATGTGGGCGAGGTGGGACCCGTGGAAGACCGGCTCGAGGAAGTCGCTGACGACGTGGACCACTCCGGGGATCTGCACCAGCCCGCCGACCAGCGCCAGCACCGCGAGGACCGCCATCGCCGCCCGCATCGACCAGGTCTGCTCGGCGATGTGGTGCTCGGGCCCCGGGAAGCCGACGTCGGTGTCCTCGGGCTCGCCCGTCGCCGGGTTCTTCGGCGCCTCGTGGGCGACGTGGCCGGTCTCGATCAGCTCCTGCGCTGGGGCGCACGGCTTACCGGGCAGCACTCGGAAGACGAGGCGGAAGGCGTAGATCGCGGTCAGCAGCGCCCCGGCATAGCCGAGCACGGTGAAAGTCAGGTACATCCCGCCGCGGGCCTCGGCGAAGGCGAGGATCTCGTCCTTGGAGAAGAAGCCCGAGGTGCCGGGGAAGGCGGCGAGGGCGAGGGCGCCGCAGACGAAGGCGATCGAGGTGAAGCGCATCGCCTTGCCGAAGCCGGACATGCGGTCGATGTCCTGGTTGTTCGCCATCGCGGCGATGATCGAGCCGGCGGCCATGAACAGCAGCGCCTTGAAGAAGGCGTGGGTCATCAGGTGGAACATCCCGGCGCTGTAGGCGCCGATCGCCACGCCCATCACCATGTAGCCGATCTGGCTCATCGTCGAGTAGGCGATCGCCCGCTTCAGGTCGGTCATCACCAGCGCCATCGTCCCCGCGACCAGCAGCGTCGCCAGGCCGACGAAGGCGGCGACGTCGGCGGCGGTCGGGGCGAGCTCGAAGAGGACGTGGGTGCGGGCGATCAGGTAGACGCCGGCGGTGACCATCGTCGCCGCATGGATCAGCGAGGAGACCGGGGTCGGGCCCTCCATCGCGTCGGGCAGCCAGGTGTGGAGCGGCAGCTGCGCGGACTTGGCGAAGGCGCCGACGAGGAGCAGGAGGCAGATCGCGACGATCGTCCACTCGTTGGTCGCGAAGACCTCCGGTGCTTTCTCGAAGACCTCGCCGTAGTCGAAGCTGCCGAGCTCGCGGAAGATCAGCAGGGCGGCGAGCACGAGTCCTATATCCCCGACGACGTTGATCACGAACGCCTTCATCCCGGCTCGGGTCGCGGTCTCGCGTCGGTACCAGAAGCTGATCAGCGCGTAGGAGGCGAAGCCGACGAAGGCCCAGCCGACGATCAGCAGGACGAAGTTGCCGGCGAGGACCAGCAGCAGCATCGAGAAGACGAAGAAGTTGAGGTAGCTGAAGAAGCGGTGGTAGCCCTCGTCGGACTGCATGTAGCCGTAGGAGTAGAGGTGGATCAGGGTCGAGACGCCGGTGACGACGAGGACCATGAAGATCGAGAGCGGGTCGACGAAGATCCCGAGCTTGATGTCGAGGCCGGCGGCGCTGGCGTAGTCCCAGAGTGAGGAGGCGTGGTGGCGCGCCTCGGGCTCGTCGCCGAGCAGGCTGAGCAGGGCGGCGATGCCGCAGGCGAAGGAGGCGGCGATCGTGAGCGTGCCGATCGCCCCCGCCGCCTTCCGCGGCAGCACCCGGTAGCCGAGCCCGATCGCGATCGAGCCGAGCAGCGGGAAGAGCAGGACCAGCCAGGCCCAGGCGGTCGCGCTCACCCGCGCAGCTCCCTCAGGTCGTCGACGTTGAGCGGCAGGCGGCGGCGGAAGATCGCGACGATCAGGCCGAGGCCGACGACGACCTCGCAGGCGGCGATCACCATCACGACCATCGCGAAGACCTGGCCCTCGGCGTTGCCGACCATGCGGCTGAAGGCGACCAGGGCGAGGTTGCCGGCGTTCAGCATCAGCTCTAGGCAGAGCAGGATGACCATCGGGCTGCGCCTTATGAGGATTCCTACCGCGCCCGTTGCGAACAGGAGGGCGCTGAGGACGATGAACCACTCGATCGTCATG
>DASZDI010000137.1:0-2364 GCA_035942135.1 Solirubrobacterales bacterium
CGCTCTTCCACGCCGAGGGCGAGGGGAGCAACGGCAACGTCCCGCGCCGCAGCCAGACGACCAGCGCCAGGATCCGCGACGCCCTCACCCAGAACCGCCTTCGTCTTGCCACGCAGCCGATCCGCAGCCTCGCCTCCGGCGGGATCGAGCGCTACGAGCTGCTGCTGCGGATGACCGGCGAAAACGGCGAGCTGCTCCCCGCCGCCTCCTTCATCGAGGTCGCCGAGCGCTCCGGCATGGTCCAGGAGCTCGACCGCTGGGTCGTCGCCCGGGCGCGGGAGATGATGGGCGAGCGCGAGCGGGCCGGCAGCCCGGTCTCCCTGCACATGAACATCTCGGGCGCCTCGATGACCGACCTCTCGGTGCTCGAATACATCGAGCGGCGCCTCGACGAAGGCGAGGCCGACCCGGCCCGCTGCACCTTCGAGATCACCCAGACCTCACGGGTCGAGGACTTCGAGACCGCCGCGGGCTTCGCCGACCGGCTCTGCGAGTTCGGCTGCGAAGTCGCGATCGACGACTACGGCGCCGGCTCCGGTCCCTTCTCCTACCTGAAGAAGGTCCCCTTCGACGTGATCAAGATCGACGGCTCCTTCATCCGCGACATGTCCCGCAACGACGCCGACCAGCTGGTCGTCAAAGCGATCGTCGAGATCGCCCGCGGCCTCGGCAAGCGGACGATCGCCGAGTTCGTCGAGGACGAGGCGACGACGACGATGCTGCGCGAGTACGGCGTCGACATGGCGCAGGGCTACCACCTCGGCAGGCCGGTCGACGCGGTCGAGGAGCTAGCCGCCGCGTAGCTGCGCCCGCTTGACCTTGCCGCTGCTGGTCTTCGGCAGCTCGGCGGCGAACTCGACGATGCGGGGGTACTTGTAGGCGGCGGTCTGGCGCTTGCAGTGGTCCTGCAGCTCGCGGACGAGTGCCTCGCTCGAGGCGCTGTCGCTCGGGTCGCCGTCGCGGAGGACGACGATCGCGCGGACGACGGAGCCGCGCTCGGGGTCCGAGGCGGCGACCGCGGCGGCGTCGGCGACGGCGGGGTGGGAGAGCAGCGCCGCCTCGACCTCGGTGGGGCCGATCCGGTAGCCGGAGGAGAGGATGATGTCGTCGCCGCGCCCTTCGAAGTAGAGGTAGCCGTCCTCGTCTTCGCGGACGAGGTCGCCGGTCGTCCACCACTCGCCCTCGAAGCGCTCGCCGTCGAGGTAGCGGGAGAAGAAGGTGGGGGAGGAGGCGGCGCGCAGCTGCAGCTCGCCCTCGACGATCCGGGTCTCGATCCCCGGCAGCGGCCTGCCCATCGAGCCGTCGCGGACCGGGTCGCCGACGAGGTTGCCGCTGACGTGGCCGGTCTCGGTCTGGCCGTAGCCGTCCGCCGGCTCCAGGCCCGTCGCCTCGCGGAAGGCGGCGATCGTCTCCGGATCGAGCGGCTCCCCGGCCGAGACCATCCGCCGCAGCTTCGGCAGCGGCCGCAAGGCGGTGCGGCGGGCGAGCATCCGGTACTCGGTCGGCGCCTGGCAGAGGACGTCGACCCCGAGCGCCTCGGCGAAGTCGAGCCGCTCCGCCGGGTCGAAGCGACCGTCGTGGATGACAGCAGCGGCGCCGGTGATCCAGGGCGCGAGGAAGACGTTGCGCGCCGACTTCGACCAGCCGGTGGCGGTCGTACACCAGGCGAGGTCCCCCTTGCGCGAACCGAACCAGTGCTCGGCCTGCGCCCGCTGCCCCATCAGGTAGCGGTAGGCATGAACGACCCCCCGCGGCTCCCCGGTGGTGCCCGAGGTGAAGACGATCAACGCCGGGTCCTCCGCCCCCATCTCCTCCACCGCCGCCGGGGCCTCCTGCGGTCGGTCCTCGTCCATCGCCTCGGCGACCTCCGTCATCGTCATCGCCGGCACCCCGTCCGGCAACTCCGCCAGCAGCGCCTCCTCACCCACGCAGAGCTTCGGATCGGCCGCCGCGACCCGCAGCTCCAGATCATGCCGCCGCAACTGCGTATTGCAGGGCAGCGCCACCGCCCCCATCCGCCAGCAGGCAAGCAAGCTCAAAACCCACTCGATCCGATTCCCGACCAGCGTCATCACCACGTCCCCCCGCTCGACCCCGCGAGCCGCAAAAGCACCGGATAGCCCCGCCGATTTGGCGACCAGTTCCCCGAAGTACCAATCCCGCCGATTCCCCTCGGCATCCACCGCCACGATCCCCAGCCGCGAAGCCGGCGACCGCTCCATCAATTCCTCGATCAGGTTCAAGACCCGCCAGTCTGCCCCATGAGCGCCAACCCCCGCTCCCACCGAGCACGGCGGCTCCACTTCCGTGGTTCCTTACGCACCCCACCCGTGCAAAAGGAACCACAACTCCCAGCGCCGCCAG
>DASZDI010000138.1:0-2003 GCA_035942135.1 Solirubrobacterales bacterium
GAGCACCGGAACTCAGATCGAGCTCGACGCCCAGTACCGGCAGTTGCGGGAGGAGTGTGGGCTCGTGGATCGGTCTGAGCGGGGGAAGCTGATCGTCAGCGGGCCCGAGGCGGCGGAGTACCTGCAGGGGCAGTTGACCAACGATGTCGAGGCGCTGGAGCCGGGGGGCGGGCTCTATGCGGTGCTGCTCGATCGCAAGGGGCATATGCAGGCGGACATGCGGGTGCTGCGGCCGGGCGAGGGGCCTGACCTCTGGCTCGACCTCGAGCCGGAGGGGCTGGAGGCGGCGCGGCGGCATCTGCAGACGTACAAGATCGGTCGCGAGGTGGACGTCGCTGACGCGACCGACGAGCGCTCGCTCCTCTCCCTGATCGGCCCCCGCGCCGCCGAGATCGCCGGCGCCGCGCCGTTGCCGGAGAACGCCTGCGAAGCGGTCACGGTCGGCGGCGCCGAGTGCCTGGCGGTGGGGACCGCCGCCGGGATCGACCTCTTCGTCCCGACCGCCGAGCGCGAGCGCGCCCGCGAGGCGCTGCTGAGCGCCGGCGCGGTCGAGGTCTCCCCCGAGGCCGTGGAGATCCTCCGGATCGAGGCGGGCCGCCCCCGCTTCGGCGCCGAGATGGGGACGACGACGATGCCCGCCGAGGCCGGGATCGTCGAGGACGCGGTCAGCTTCACCAAGGGCTGCTACATCGGCCAGGAGACGGTCGCCCGCCTCCACTACAAGGGCAAGCCGAACCGTCACCTGCGCGGGCTGAGGCTCAGCGCCCCCGCCCGGCCCGGCGTCGGCCTCCGGCTCGGCGAGAAGGAGGTCGGGACGCTCGGCGGCGCCGCCGTCTCCCCCGCCCTCGGCCCGATCGGCCTGGCGATCCTGCGGCGCGAGGCCGAGCCCGGCACGACCGTGGCCGTAGGTGAAGATGGCGTTACGGCCGAGGTCGTCGCCCTCCCCTTCGGTTAGATTCAGCCTCGAATGGGCCGTAGGAGAGCGAGAGCGGCGGCGATTGCCGGCTTGGTCGGGACGACCGCCCTGCTGGCAGCGGGCTGCGGCGAATCGCGCCACGACAACGAGCAGCGGCCGCAGGTCTCGACCCGGGTCAGCGTCACCATCAGCCCGAAGGAGGTGATCGTGCAGCCGGTCGAGGTCGCGATGGGCCCGGAAAAGTTCCAGGAGATCCCGCAGAACCAGGACCACCCGGAGCCGCCGCTGAAGAAGGGGGACGGGCCGCTCGATGTCGTCTTCGTCGCCGCCAACCAGACCCCCACCGACATCCAGCTGAAGATCCGCGGCGACCGCGAAGCGGAATCGGACACCGTCTTCGCCCGCAGCCCCGGCACCTTCCAGGTCAACCTCCCCGCCGGCTCCTACACGATCTCCGCCGCGGGACTGCCGGAGGCGCGGCCCGCCCACCTGAGGGTGGGCAGCTACCGCGCCTCCTCGCAGAACGACGTGCTGCTGCCTTAGCTAGCCGATGTCGATCGGGATCTGAGCGCCCTCCATTCCTTCGAAGTCCTGGAAGCCCTTCAGTGTGTAGTTGCCTGTGAGCGTGATCGGGAGGTTCTGGAAGGCCATCCCGCCGCAGAGGAACACCGGACCCATTGTGTTGAGCCCGTTGAACGTCGCGTTGACTGTCGCCAGGACGTCCGCGGGCGGTCCTTCTGTGTTGTGGTAGATCCCACCCGGGACCGCGGCCTGGGTGCCGACGTCATATGTGCATGTGGAGACGTTTTCCATGTGTTTGACGGCGTTTTCGTAGACGTGGATTTCGAGCTGCTGGCCGGGCGGGCAGATGATCCGCGTCTGCATCGTCCCTGTCGTCTGCGGTTGGCCTGTCGTCCCGGGCCTGGAGACCCCGACGCTGTAGTCGCAGCCGTTGGTTGTGATTGTCGTCGGCAGGAACCCCGGCTGCGAACGACAGTTTTCGTAGCGCGGCTTCAGTGTGATCGGGTCGGTCGGGCCGAGGATTGTGGATGACAGGTCCGATGTGACGCATTCGACGGTGCGAGCC
>DASZDI010000139.1:0-4693 GCA_035942135.1 Solirubrobacterales bacterium
CGCCGCCCTGGGGATCGGGGTCGCCGCCTACATCGCGATCGCCGAGACCGGTGGCGGGTCGCCGGTCTGCCTGGCCGGCGGCAGCGGCTGCAGGACCGTCGCCGAAAGCTCCTACTCCCACGTCGCCGGCGTCAACATCGCGATCTTCGGGATCGTCGGCTATGCCCTCTTGCTGGCGAGCGCGTTCCTCGCCGGCGACCTGGCGCGCTTCGGCGGCTTCGCGGTGGCGCTGGGCGGCTTCGGCTACAGCGTCTTCCTCACCTACGTCGAGATCTTCAAGATCGAAGCGATCTGCCAGTGGTGCGTCGCCAGCGCCGTGCTGATGACGATCGTCTTCCTGCTCAACGCGACCCGCCTGATCGGCTCCGCGGGGACGGGCCCCGAGGCGCTGCCGGAGAAGGGCTGAGCCGATGAGCAGCAGGCGAGAGCGCGACAAGCGCCGGGAGGAGCGGCTGCGGGCGGAGACCACGGTCAGCGCCGAGGACCGGCGGGCGCGGCTGCTGCAGATGGCCGCCGGGGCGGTGTTCCTGGTCGTCGCCGTTGTCCTCGTGCTGATCGTCGTCAACGCCTCCAGCAGCGATGGCGGCGGCGACACCGAGCTAGAGGGCGTCGCCGAGGTCAACCGCCACCTGGAGGGCATCCCGCAGCAGGGGCTCGTCCTCGGAGACCCGCGGGCGCCCGTCGAACTGGTCGAGTTCGGAGACCTGCAGTGCCCGGTCTGCGCCGGCTACGCGGAGGAAATCCTGCCGCCGCTGATCGAAGGCCCGGTCGCCCAGGGCCAGGTCAAGATCGACTTCCGCAACTACACGATCATCGGCCCCCAATCGGCGTCCGCCGGAGCCGCCGCCCTCGCCGCCGGCGAACAGCGCCGCGGCTGGAACTTCCTCGAGATCTTCTACCGCAACCAGGGCGGCGAGAACTCCGGCTTCGCCGACGACGCCTTCCTCAAAGCCGTCGCCGAAGCCGCCGGAGTCCAAGACCTCGCCAAGTGGAGCAAAGACCGCACCGACCTCCTCAAAGAGGTCGAAAGCACGACCGCCCAAGCCCAAGACCTAGGCCTAACCGGCACGCCGTCCTTCGCCATCAAAGGCCCGAGCACCGACGGCCTGGAAGCCATCGGCACCCCCGAATCCACCGAGGCCCTGGAAGAGGCAATCAACGAAGCCAGCTGAGAGGAGCCCCAAGCCAGGCCGCTCTTCTCGCCTGAGTTGACATAACCACCATTATCGTGCGTTGAGTACGCACGGAGGGTGTCCTGGGTACACCGTAGCCTCCCACGCCCGATGGAAGGCTTTCTGTGGAGATTGCCGCTGTTACGGCGACTGTCGCCGATGTGGCAAGGCGCTTTGGGTCCGAGTTTTCCCTTGGGAGTGGTGACGCTGTTCTCGATTCCCGCGAGCAATCGCTATGCCGTCGATCTCAGTGGCGAGTTCTTCGGAAATACTGCGCAGCTGGGCGCCACTCTCCTGGTTGCCTACGTGTTAGAGACGGGAGCCATGATCAAGGCGCTTCGCCGGCGGGGTCGAAACCAGGAGAAGCTCGTCGGATTCGTCAGCGCCCTAGGTGTTGGAGGCTTGGCAGGAGTCGTGATCTCACTGATCCTCTCCGAACACGGCGGTCAGCTCAACACTCTCGAACTCGTCGCCACTGCCTTTTCCCTTTCAGCTATCGGAATGCTTGCCCTTCTTGTCGCGCTGCAGCCACTCCTGATCTACGAATGGATCCACGGAGTCAACACCGAGTACCACGACGAGTAGACATAACTCAATCAGCCAAGCTGTACGGCGCTGCCCTTCGCCATCGGCTTGATGATCGGGACGCCCTTCGGGAACTCGGGGCGTTCGACGGCGCCCAGCTGGAAGCCGGCGGCGCTGATCGTGGAGACGGTGTCGCGGTTGCAGTGGCAACCGTCGCCGAGGAAGCGCCAGGGGGCCTCGAGGCGATCCTGCCACTTGGCCATTGCCGGATCTATAGAGCGGACGTGCTCTAGGAAGAGGAACCGGCCGTCGGGTTTGAGGACGCGGGCGATCTCGCGCAGGGCGGCGTCCGGGTCGGGCACCGTGCAGAGGACCAGGGTCACCACGGCGGTGTCGAAGCTGTCGTCGTCGAACGGGAGGCCTTCGGCCGACGCCTCCACGACCTCCGCCCTGCGCCCTGATTCCTCGACCTTCTTGCGCAGCTGCTTGGTCATGTGCGGGTCGGGCTCGGTCAGGGTCAGGTCCTGGACCGACTGCGGATAGAGGTCGAGGTTGAGGCCGGTCCCCGCCCCGAGCTCCAGCACCCTCCCCCGCGCCTGCGCCACCAGGTCGCGGCGCATGTCGCGCAGCCCCGCCTCTTCGCTGGCCTTGAAGCAGCGGTCATAGAGAGCTGAGAAGCCCCGGCCCCACGTCGCGTCGTAGATCTTTCCCATGACCGGTTTCTCCTTTGGCGAGTTAGCTTGCCTATGGGCTAACTAACTCTCCAATCGTGGCTTCAGGCGGCGTCCCGTTGCGGGGACTGCGCCTCTTGGTCGGAGTCCTGCTGTCCTGGCTCGCTCGCGGCCGCGCGCTCCTCGTAGGCGCGGCGGGCGCTGTGGTCGACCTCGAGCATCAGCTTGTCGATCTTCATCGCCCGGCCGAGCGCCTCGCGCCAGGTGCGCGGCAGCAGGCCGAGGACTCGGTAGAGGGCGCCGTTCGCCCGCGGCACGAAGACATCGAAGCGCGGCACTTCCATCGCCGCGACGATCTCGTTCGCGACGTCCTCGGCCTCGACCGGCTTCACCCATTTCTGGCCGACGCCGCTGGTCAGCTCGGTGTTGACGACGGTCGGCATCACGCAGCAGACCTCGACGCCGCTGCCGCGCAGCTCCGCCCGCACCGCCTCGCTCATCCCGACGACGCCATGCTTGGTCCCCGAGTAGGTGGCGATGCCGGGGATCCCGGCCTTGCCCGCCTGGGAGGCGATGTTGACGATCCAGCCGCTGCCGCGGGGCTGCAGGCGCTTGATCGCCAGCTGGGTGCCGGTGATGACGCCGATCAGGTTGATGTCGATCTGGCGGCGGATCGAGTCCTCGCTCTCCTCGACGAACGGCGTCACCGGCATGATCCCGGCGTTGTTGATGACCGCGTCGAGGGGGCCGAGCTGGCGCTCCGCCTCGTCGAGGAAGCGCTCGAAGGAGGCACGGTCGGTGACGTCGAGCGGCAGCGCGATCGTGCTGCCGCCGAGGTGCGCCGCGGTCTTCTCCGCCAGCTCGAGGTCGAGGTCACCGATCGCGACGCGGCAGCCCTTGGCGACCAGCGCGGCCGCCGTCGCTTTGCCGATCCCGCGGGCGGCGCCGGTGATCGCCACCACCTTGCCGTTGAGTGAATGCCGCTGCGTCGCCATCGTGCTCCTCCTCGTCCCGGGCGCCCCTCAGGCCGCCGGCTTGTAGACCGTGACCACGGCGGCGCCGCCGAGGCCGATGTTGTGCTGAAGCCCCACCTTCGCCCCGTCGACCTGACGCTTATCCGCCGTGCCGCGCAGCTGCCAGGTCAGTTCGGAACACTGGGCCAGGCCCGTCGCGCCGAGCGGGTGCCCCTTGGAGATCAGTCCGCCCGAGGGGTTGACGACGACCTTGCCGCCGTAGGTGGTCGCCTCTTCCTCGACCAGCTTGTGCGCCTCGCCCTCGGCGGCGAACCCGAGCGCTTCGTAGGTGATCAGCTCGTTGGCGCTGAAGCAGTCGTGCAGCTCGCAGACGTCGACTTCCTCGGCCCCCACCCCGGCCTCCTCGTAGGCCGCGCGCGCCGCCTGTCGCGACATGTCGGAGCCGACGATCGTCATGCAGTCGGCGTTCTCGTCGAAGGTCGAGCTGAGGTCGGTGACCATCGACTGGCCGGCGATCTCGACCGCCTGCTCCCAGAGCCCGTGCTCGTCGACGTAGCGCTCGGAGGCGACCAGCGCGCAGGCCGAGCCGTCGGAGGTCGGCGAGCACTGCAGCTTGGTCAGCGGGTCGTGGATCATCTTCGCCGCCTTGATGTCCTCCAGGGTGTACTCGTCCTGGAACTGGGCGTAGGGGTTGTTGACCGAGTGCTTGTGGTTCTTCCAGCCGATCCAGGCGTAGTGGTCGGGTTCGGAGCCGTACTTCTGCATGTGGTCGCGGCCGGCGTTGCCGAACATCTGCGGCGCCGGCGGCGAGGCCTCCGGGTCGCGCAGCTCGAACATCCGCATCGCATGCTTGTCGAGCGCGTTGGTGCGGTCGGTGTACTTGACCCCGAGGCTGCCCGGCTCCATCTTCTCGAAGCCCAGCGCCAGCGCGCACTCGGCGATCCCGCCCTTGACCGCCTGCCGCGCCAGGAACAGCGCCGAGGAGCCGGTCGAGCAGTTGTTGTTGACGTTGACGACCGGGATCCCGGTCAGGCCGAGCTGGTAGAGCGCCCGCTGGCCGTAGGTCGAGTCGCCGTAGCAGTAGCCGGCGTAGGCCTGCTCGACGTCCTCGTACGGGATGCCCGCGTCGGCGAGCGCCTTCTCCCCCGCCTCCTTGGCCCAGTCGGGGTAGTCGCCCTCCTTGGTGCCCGGCTTGTCGAACTTGGTCATGCCGACGCCGATCACGAACGTGCGGTTGCTCATGCGGTCTGCCTTTCGGGTGTCAGGTGTGCGGAGACTGTCTGCTTCAAGAAGTCGAGTTGGCGCTCGCAGCGGGTGCGGCTCGGGTTGAGCAGCTGCTGCAGGGCGATGC
>DASZDI010000140.1:0-4788 GCA_035942135.1 Solirubrobacterales bacterium
GAGCAGGCGGGCCTGGTCGATCTCCATCCGCGAGGCGGCGATCGACTCCTGGACGAACTGCTTGTCGCCCAGCGGGCCGCCGAAGGCGGAGCGTTCGTTGGCGCGGCGGCACATCATCTCGTGCGCCCGCTCGGCGGTCCCGATCGCCCGCATACAGTGGTGGATGCGGCCCGGCCCGAGGCGGTCCTGGGCGATCGCGAAGCCCGCCCCGCGCTCGCCGAGCAGGAAGCCCTTCGGCACCCGGCATTCTTCGTAGCGGATCTCGCAGTGGCCGGGGCCGCCGTCGTGGCCCATCACCGAGATCGGCCGGACCAGGTTGAAGCCCGGCGTGTCGGTGGGGACGCAGATCATCGAGGCGCGCGCGTAGGGGTGGGCGTCGGGGTCGGTGACGACCATCGCGATCGCCAGCTCGGCGCCGACGGCGCCGGTGGTGAACCACTTGTGGCCCTCGACGACCCACTCGTCCCCGTCGAGGGTCGCCTTCGCCTGCAGCAGCGTCGGGTCCGAGCCCGATACCTCGGGCTCGGTCATCGAGAAGCAGGAGCGGATCTTGCCCTCGAGCAGCGGCTCGAGCCAGCGCTCGCGCTGTTCGGCCGTGCCGTGCTCGGCGAGGATCTCCATGTTGCCGGTGTCCGGGGCCGAGCAGTTGAAGGCCATCGGCGCCGCCATCGGGCTGCGCCCCATCTCCTCGCAGAGCAGCCCGTACTCCCAGTTCTTCAGCCCGGGCCCGAAGCGCTCGTCGGGCATGAACAGGTTCCAGAGGCCCTCGCCCTTGGCCTTCTCGCGGACGGCGGTCAGGTTCGCCGGGTAGGGGACGCCGGGCGCCACCTCCTCGTCGAGCGCCTCCATGATCTCCCGCTCCTGCGGGTAGATCTCCGCGTCGATGAAGTCGAGCACGCGCTCGCGCAGCTCTGCGACCTCGGGGCTGGGGCTGAAGTCCATCTATTCCTCTCTCCTCGACTTACCGGGGGAGGAACGGTATTGGATCGCTCGTCTAGGACCGCCGGTAGCGGGCGAAGAGCTCGCCGTCCTCCTCGAGCAGCCAGGCGAGCTCCAGCTCGACCACCTCCGGCAGCGGCCCCTCGAGGATCCGCGGCCCCTCGCCGCCGCTCAGCTTCGGGGCGATCGTCAGGAAGAGGTCGTCGACCAGCCCGTCGGCCTGCAACTGGTCGTGGAGATGGGGGCCGCCCTCGGAGAGCAGGGCGCGGACGTCGCGCTCCTGGCGCAGGAACCTCAGCGCCTCGGTCAGGTTGACCGCCCCCTCGTGTCGCACCACCTCCACCGAGCTCGCCGTCTCCGGCGGCTCCGCCTCCGAGGAGGTGAAGATCAGCACCTCGCCGCCCTCGGTGAAGAGGGGGGCGTCCCAGGGGAGGTCGAGCCGGCCGCTGACCAGGACCATCAGCGGCTCGGGGGGGAGGCCGGACGCCTGCCGCCGCTCGCGCGTCTCGTCCTTGGTGACCAGCCGCCCGTACCGCTCGACCCGCATCGTCGCCGCCCCGACCATCAGGGCGTCGCACCGCATCCGCAGCCCCGCCAGCATCGCGGTGTCGGTGTCCGAGCCGATCGGCCCGGAGCGCCCTTCGATCGTCGCCCGCCCGTCGACCGTGGCGACGAAGTTCACCGCCACCGTCGGCCGCTCCGCGCGCGCTTCCTCCCAGGGCCGGTAGGTCTCCAGCTGCTCGGAGACCGTAGTCGGGCCGGGATCTGGCAGGAGGCGCCTCATCGCCCGGAACCTACCCGCGCATCGGAGATTCGGCACACCGGGCTGTGCCGAGAATCGGAAGCGCGCTCAGCTGTAGTCGTGCCAGCCGGCGAACTCGCGCCCGGCGAACTTCTGCAGCTCGGCGACGTCGTCGGTGAAGCGGCCGCGGATCGTCTCGAAGAGGTCGTCGGGCAGCTTCGGCTTCGGCGCCGGCGGCTTCTCGGGGTCGTGGACGACCTTCTCGACGATCCAGCGCATCGACTCGGGGAGGCGGTCGAAGTTGCGGTCGAAGGAGCGGAAGCCCGGCAGCTTCACCAGCTTCTCCATCAGCTGGTATTTGTCGCTCTCCTTGGCGCTCGACTTCTCCCACTCGCGGTCGAACTGCTCGGAGGTGAAGCTCTCGTCGACGCCGGCAAAGGCGAAGGCCTTGCGCATCGTCTCTTCGCGTTCGGTCTGCAGCTCCTCCTGGGTGATGATCTCGATCTGCTCGCGGTCGAAGCGCTCCAGGTAGGGCTGCAGCTGCATCCAGTACTTGGAGCGGTTCATGTAGGAGGAGCTCGGGTTGGAGAGGACCTCGACCAGGTCGCCGGTCTCGTAGCCGGCGCCGGTGGCGTGGACCCAGTGGGAGAGGATCCGCTTGATCGGGTCGCGGACCATGTAGAGCAGGCGCGCGTCGGGGCAGTGCTGCTTGATCCGCTCGGCGGCGCCCTGGAAGCGGGGCAGGTTCGTGTAGTGCGGGGAGGACTCGCCGCGGACCTTGAAGCGGTCGTCGAAGCGGCTCGCGTACCAGTCGAGGCCGAGGTCCCAGTTCAGCTCCTCGACGAAGAAGTTCAGCTCCTTCGGCTTCGACATCTGGATTTCGGGATGGAGGCCGAGGTAGTGGTGGATGCTCGTCGTCCCGCACTTGAGGCCGCCGATGATGATCAGGTTCGGCAGCTGCGCGTGGCGCTTGCGGCGGCGGCGCCAGCGGCTCTTGCGATCGCCCGCGTAGCGTTCGCGGGCACGGGCGCACATCGCCTCGTCGGCGGGGTCTGCGGCGGCGGCGTGGGGCAACGTGTGCGTGTCGGTGTCCGGCACGAGCGTGGCTAGTCTAGCTGCGATGCCCGCGGCGGATCTTCAATCCAGCTTCAGCCGTTTCTTCAACGCGGCCGGCGAGTTCTTCCGCCACCTCTCGGAGATCGAGTGGACGGCGTTCGGGATCGCCCTGCTCTGCCTGCTGGGGATGCAGCTGGCCCGCGCCTGGGCCTGGCGCAACGTGCTGCGGGCTGCTTATCCGGACAAGCCGATCCCCTACCTGCCGCTCGCCGCCGCCTACCTGGCGGGGGCCGGGATCAACGCCGTGGTGCCGGCGCACGCGGGGGACGTGACCAAGGTCTTCCTGGTCAAACGCCAGATCCCCGACTCCTCCTACCCGGCGGTGACCTCCTCGTTCCTGGTCCAGACCGTCTTCGACACCTCGGTCGGGGTCCTGGTCCTGCTCTACGCGATCACCCAGGGCCTCTTGCCGCCGCTGCCACGGCTGCCGCAGCTGCCCGCCTTCGAGATCTCCTTCTGGGCCGAACACCCGCAGGCGTTCTTCATCACCCTGGGCGTGCTGCTGCTGGCGATCGTCGTCGGCGTCTACCTGCTCGCCCACCGGGTCCGCCGCTTCTGGGCCCGCGTCCGCCAGGGCCTGGTCATCCTCCGGGAGCCGCGCCGCTACCTGCGCGAGGTCTTCGCCTGGCAGGGGATCGGCTGGCTCTTCCGCTTCGGCGCCTTCTGGTTCTTTCTCGAGGCCTTCGGGATCGGCGGCTCCTTCGGCAACGTGATGCTGGTGATGAGCGTGCAGGCGATCGCCAACATCGTCCCCTTCACCCCCGGCGGCGCCGGCGCCCAGCAGGCGCTGCTGGTGGCGACCCTGCACGGTCCCGGCCGCACCGCCGTCCTCTCCTTCTCGGTCGGGACGCAGATCGCGATGGCGGCCTGGTCGGTGGTGCTCGGCTTCACCGCGATCCTGCTCGTCTTCAGGACCACGGACTGGCGCGGCCTGATCCGCGAGGCGCAGGAGGAGGCGGAGAGCGAGAAGGCCGCGGAGGCGGTCTCCTAGGCCTCCGAGCCTCGCCTCAGGGGCTCGAACTGACCGCACTGCCCACGGGTCGCGTAGGGGCGGAAGCGGATGAAGGCGGAGGCGCGGTGGAAGGGGCGGGAGCGGTCGGCGGCGACGGCCGCCCGGTGGGAGCCGCCCTGCCGGTAGGCGTAGTCGCGCATCGCCGCCGCCGTGCGCCAGAGGGAGAAGGTCGAGACGAGGCCGGGCAGCCTGGCGAAGGCCGTGGACGCGAGCAGGCCGGGCTCGGCGACGGCGTCCGCTTCGGCCGGGGCCGAGGCGCGCAGGAAGGGCCGGACCCGCCAGGGCTTGGGCCGGCCGAGGGTGAGGACGGCGACCGGCTCCTCCGCGTCCACCGGCAGCTGCTTCTCCGGCAGGCCCGGCATCTCCGGCCAGGCGCCCGAGACCCGCAGCGGCTCCATCCGCGCCTGCCAGCCCGAGGACAGCTCGCGGCCGAGAGGGTGCTCGGCGAAGCGGTCGAGGGCCGCGTCGTCGTCCCAGGCCGCGAGCAGGGCGACCGTCCCCAGGCTCGGCTTCGGGACGCTGGTGGCGAGGGGAGCGGTGAAGAGGGTCTCCGCGTACCGGAGGCCGTCGACCTCCCCGGGCGAGGGCTTCTTCGCGAGCAGCCGCAGCCCCCGCTTCGGGCCGAGCTGGGCGATGTCGATCGAGACGATCAAAGGGAGTCCTCCTGCGGTTAACCTAGTGAGCGTTAGGTGGCGATGAACTTACCTAGGGAGCATTAGGTTGTCAACGGAGGACAGCGGTCGCAGGCGCCTCAGCGCCGCGCGGCGGCGAGAGGTGATCGAGGCCGCGGCCACCGGGCTCTTCGCCGAGCGCGGCTACCGCGGGGCCTCGATCGAGGAGATCGCGCGGCACTCCGGGGTGACGCCGCCGGTCGTCTACGACCACTTCCCCTCGAAGCTCGGCCTCTACCGAGAGCTGCTCGAGGGCCACTTCGCTCGGCTGCGGGCGATCTGGGCCCGCGACTTCCCCGGCGCCGACC
>DASZDI010000141.1:0-1768 GCA_035942135.1 Solirubrobacterales bacterium
CCCCTACATCACGGTGATGGTCAATAACGAGGAACTGACCCCCGTCGCCGTTGACGGCGCGCCCGACGTGTACGACGAAGCCGAATGCAAGGAAGTCGCGAAGACGCGGAAGAAACGCCGGCGCCGACGCGGCAACGGCGACAACGACTAGGAGGAGAGAGATGCCCGAGACCGAGACCCCCACCGTCACCCGAGCCTCGAAAAACACCATGCTGCGCCTCGGCGAGGTCGAGGCGCCCATCGGCCTGTTCAAGATCACCACCGATCCGAAACAGCGGAAGTGGGACAACCCGCCCGAAGTCGCTGCGGGTGTCGGCGATCCCCCCGCCGCGAAGGGCAGTCCGCTGGCCTCGGGCGGCGACAGGTCCTCGGCACCGCGCTCGAGCGGCTCGGCCGCGCCGCCGCCCCCCCCGAAACCGAAAGGCATCACCAAGCCCGACGGTGCCTTCGTCGACCTCACGGCGCAGATCAAGGACATCGCCGAGCGCACCACGCTCGACCGCCTCGAAGTCGTCTCCTCGTCGACAGCCGCCACGTCCCGCGCGAGCGGATCGTCGGCGCCTACTACGTCGGCGCCGGCAAGGGCGCAGGCTACGTTCCCTCACAGATCATCGGCCTGCTCTACCGCGGCCTGAAGGACACCGGCCGCGCTGCCGTCGTTCGCTGGGGGAAGCGCACGCGGTCCTCGGTCGGGGTGATGGTCGCCCACCGATCCGGTGCGCTGCTGGTCCTCGAGATGGCCTTCGCCGAGCACATCCTGGCGCCGAACGCCGACTGCCTCGCGCATCAGCACATGGCGTTCTCCGAAGCGGCGATAGAACGGGTCTCCGACCTCATCGAGGCGATGGCCGGCAAGCGGGACTCCCTCGACGACATCCGCGACCACCGCGCCATGCTCGAGGAGCAGCTGGTCACGCAGGCTCTGCACGGCGAGTTGGACGACTTTACGCCGGCGGACGCCCCCGTCGACGCCGAGGCTCTGGACCTCGGCACCCTGCTCGAGCGCTCCATCGAGGAGGCGAGGGCGTAGATGGCCGAGAAATCCGAGAAGCCGTCGGAGAGCAAGAAGAAGCGCGAGATCAAGGACGCCGGCCAGCGCATCGTCTTCGCCGCGCTGGACTTCGACGTTGACGAGATCGCGCGGCAACTCGCCGTCATCATGCAGGCACCGGGGCTGCCCGGCAGCGAGCCGAAGCCGCCGACCAAAACCGAAATCGAGTGGGCGAAGAAGCTGCTGACCGACAAGGACGGCCGCGTGACGCTGTGGGTCCCCATCGGCGAGGTCGACGGCGGCAAGGACGGCATCGACAAGGCGGACGCCATCGAGAAGGTCGTCGACGAGCCGATGGGCCGGGAAGTCCCCGGCCGCTACCGGGCGCCGACGAAGACGGCCTGGCGCGGCGAGGAGCGCCGCGTGCGGCCCTCGACTATGCAACTCGACCGCCAACTCGTCGACTAGCTCGCCGATGGCGACCGCGAAAAAAGGCAGTGGCGGGGGCAGGAAGAAAGCCCCCGCCAAGCGGTCGTCGTCGGCCAAGAAAGCGCCCAAAAAAGCGTCTAGGAAAACGGCCAAAAAAGCGGTCAAAAAAGCGGAGAAACGATCAGGGACGACCCCGAGCGGTCCCCGCCTCAACGCCGCCAAGCAGGCGATGCGCGACACCCTCATCGTCGCCCGCAAGCATCAGGAGTGGCCGTGGGAGTCGATTGCCGCCGAGGCAGGCATTTCGGTCTCGGCGACGAAAAAGGCGTACTACGCGCGGCTGAAAGC
>DASZDI010000142.1:0-5818 GCA_035942135.1 Solirubrobacterales bacterium
ACGCCATCCGCTCCAGTTTCAGCGGCGGCACCCACGGGGTCCCGGCGTGCAGCCGGTAGGGAAGATCGACGAAGCGCTTGAGGGGTCGCCCGCCTCGCGCGGTTCGGATCGTCACGCTTCCCATCGGCGGGGAACCTACACTCTGCGGAGATGAGCGAGACCGCGAAGGCTCCGGTCGACGTCTTCGAGAAGGCCCGCAGCCACGACCGCCTCGAGCAGCTCGAAGCCGCCAAGGAGCACGACCTCCTCCCCTACTTCCGCCTGCTGACCTCCCAGGCCGGCCCCGTTGTCGAGATGGAGGGCCGGGAGACGATCATGCTCGGCTCCAACAACTACCTGGGGCTGACCGGCGACGAGCGGGTCAAGGGAGCCGCCATGGAGGCGCTGGAGACCTTCGGCACCGGCGTCACCGGCTCGCGCCTGCTGAACGGCACCACCCCGCTGCACCTCGACCTCGAGCGCGAGCTGGCGGAGTGGATGCGGACCGAGGACGCGATCGTCTACACCACCGGCTACCAGTCGAACGTCGGCTGCATCGGCACCATCCTCGGACCGGGCGACACGGTCGTCTGCGACTCCGGCAACCACGCCTCGATCCTCGACGGCTGTCGCCTCTCCGGCGCCAAGCTGCGCCCCTTCCGCCACAACCGCATGGACAAGCTGGAGAAGATGCTGCAGCGGGCGGCCGAGGACGGCGGCGGCGTCCTCGTCGTCGTCGACGGCGTCTTCTCGATGGAGGGCGACGTCTGCGACCTGCCGCGGATCGTCGAGCTCTGCAAGGCATACGGCGCCCGCCTGATGGTCGACGAGGCGCACGGGGCCGGCGTCCTCGGCGCCCGCGGCGCCGGCGCCTGCGAGCTGTTCGGCCTCGAGGACGAGGTCGACCTGCGGATGGGGACCTTCTCCAAGAGCCTCGCCTCCTGCGGCGGCTTCATTGCCGGCCCCGCCGACGTGGTCGAGTACCTGCGGATCTCCTCGCGCTCCTTCATCTTCAGCGCCTCCGCGGTGCCGGCGGCCGTCGGCGCGGCGCTGGCGGCGCTGCGGGTGATCCGCGAGGACGGCCCCGAGCTGTTCGCGCGGCTGCTCGCCAACGCCGAGTACCTGCGCGAGGGCCTGCGGCACCTCGGCCTCAAGGTGGTCGAGCCGGGGATCCTGCCCGACGGCACCGTCGCCACCACCCCGGTGGTGCCGGTGATCTGCGGCGACGACTGGCAGGCGGTGCTGCTCTGGAAGGCGCTCTTCGACGCCGGCGTCTACACCAACGTCGCCATCCACCCGGCGGTGCCGCCGGGTGGGGCGCTGCTGCGGACCAGCCTGATGGCGACCCACGAGCGCGAGCACCTCGACGGGGCCCTGGGGACGATCGCCCGGGTGCTTCAGGACTTCCCTGACCTTCCCCGTGCTTAGTCCTCGTACCTCAAGTCACATACTTTTGTAGTCACAAAATCCTGACCGTACGTTAGTCACAAATCTTTGACTTTTAAGTCACGGATTCTTGACATCCCCCCACCGGGGGAGTTTCGACCTCGGGCGAAATCGGACCGGCTGCGGCAAGGGTCGAAATTGTTGCTCTTAGCGAATGGCTCGGACGTAAAAACGGTGCGACTGGTTGACGGCCCCCACCTCTAAGACGTAGCTTGGCCTCCTCGCTGATCGACCCGGGCGGGACGTTCGGAAAGAGAGTCGGTCCGGCAGGACCAAGGCCTCGGAAGGGCATTGGTCGCCGACCGGACGCGACATACCCAGTAAATCGATTCCTTGAAGGGAGGAGTCCCAGTGGAAGCTGCCTCAACGGCACCCGTAACGACCATCGCAAGCCCACCAGAGGCGCCGCAGCACATGAGGGCGCTAGAGAGGGCCAACATGGTGCGGCTGGCGCGAGCTGAGTTGAAGCGCGCGATCGCGCGAGGAGACATGGATGCCGCGGAGGTGGTTCGCGACTGCCCGTGGGAGACCGAGAGCATGACCATCGCCGAGCTCCTGACCAGCCAGCGGCGCTGGGGCCGGACCCGCGCCCGCAAGTTCCTCATGCCCCTGTCCCTGAACGAGAACAAGCAGCTGGGGACGCTCACCTCCAGGCAGCGTCGCCTGCTTGCCGCCGAGCTCGCCACCCGCTCGGCCGGCCGCGAGACGGTCGCCGTCTAGGGCCGCGGACAAGGGCAGGAGCCGGGCCCCCCGAGACCGGCTCTCTCAGCCGCGCATTCCCCCGATCCGGTAGCTGAGGCCACCGGAAGCACGTCGGAATGCGCGGCGGGCGAAGAAGAAGGCGATCGCGAAGGCGATCGCCCCGAAGCCCAGCGCCACCGCGAGGACCTGGTCGGCCGCGTAGAAGACCAGGCCGGTGGTGAGCACGAAGGCGGCCCCCGCGAGCAGGCTGGTGTGGGAGCGGTAGCCGGCGAAGTGCTCGCGGACCGCGACCTCCAGCCCGCCCAGCCCGGCGAGGGCGACACCGACCCCGATCAGCGTCGGGTGGCCGCCGATCGCCCCGATCGCCAGCGAGACGATCCCGGCGAGGATGACCAGCTCGGCCAGCGGGGCGTTCCCCCACGGCGCCGGAGGGCGCTCGTCGGGCGCGTTGACCCGCTTCGCCGGCTGCTGCTTCCGCGCCGGCTTCGATTCAGCGCTCAACGGCCGCAAGCCGTCCGGATAACGGGCATCCGGAGGAGATCTTGACGCGCCACCAGCCCATCAACATCCCGATCGGGCCGAGGCGCGGTTTCGAGTGCCAGTGCCCGCAGCCCGGCAGCCCGAGGTCCTCCCTGGAGACGCGGACCCACTTGTAGTCCTGCGGCGCGGCGAGCATCCTCTGCACCAGCTCGTGCCCCTCGCGCTCGGCCCGCTCGCGCTCGGCGAGGGCGAGCCGAGCCTCGGCGACCCGGTCGGCGAGGCTGTCGCGGACGGCCTCCAGCTCGCCGAGGTCGAGGACCCGCGGGGCGGCGGCGGCGGCGTCCACCCGGTGCGGGACCTCGGTGCGGCCGAAGGCCCTGGCGAAGAGGTCTGCCAGCTCCGACTCGAGGCGGGAGATCTGCCGGCGCAGCTGCATCCGGGCATCGCGCTCGTCGATCCCGGTCTCGAGCCCGGAGAGCTCCTCTCGTCTCAGCAAAGCGGGCATGTACAAAAGTGTAGTCAGGCCGACTCCAGAGTCGAGGCGGCCATCCAGAGCGCCTCCTCGACGGCGATCTGCGGGACCCCCTCGACCTGGATCGCCGCCACCGCGAGGCGGCGGCTCGTCGGCGCGACGGCGTGCCCCTCGGCGGTGGGCCCGAAGAGCAGCCCGATCGGCCGCGAGTCGTCGGCGATCGTCAGGGTGCCCTTCGCCAGCTCCCCCGACTGCCCCGGCAGCGACTCCCCCGGCGCCGAGTCGCGGATGCAGAGCTTGCCCTCGATCCGCTCGGCGTCGAAGGCGCGCAGCGCCACGCCGGTCTCGACGATCGCGATGTCGAGCGCGTCGGCGGGCAGGCCCTTGCTGCGGAAGCCGCCGTCGTGGAGCCGGTCGAGGGTGAGCTGCTCGACCGGCGTCCGGGTGCGGTCGGGGTCGAGGCCGATCTGGCGGAAGAAGACGCGGTAGGCCCAGGGGATCGGCCGTTCCCGCAGGCGGATCGCCTGCGAGCCGTAGGTGCGGTCCGAGAGGTCGCGCAGCCGCCGTCGGACCCCGTCCGGGCTCTTGCCCGGCTCCGCCTCGACCTCGACCCAGGCGATCCCCAGGCCCGGGAACTCGGAGGCGATGTGCGGCGCCACCCAGCCCTGCCGCGGCGCCGGCTCCCAGCCCATCCGCGCGTCGGCCGGACCGGTCGGCACCTCAGCCCCTCTCCCCCGCGGCGGTGGCCTCGAGGAGGCGGTCGACGCGGTCGCCCAGCTCCGCCGCGGTGAGGCGGCCGGCGCCGGCGCTCTGCAGGGTGCCGCCGGGGTAGACGTAGGCGAAGGTCGGGCAGCCGCCCACCCCGTAGAGGCTGCCGACGGCGCCGTCGCGGTCGTAGCCGACCGGCATCGTCCAACCGTGCGCGCGGATCAGGTCGCGCAGCGTCTCGCGGTCGTCGCGGATGTCCAGCGAGAGGAAACCCACCCGCCCACGGTAGCGCCGGTGAACCCGCTCGACCACGTCCTGCTGCTCGACGCAGCCGTCGCCTTTGGTGAACCAGAACGAGATCACCAGCGGCCGCTCGAAGAAATCGCAGACCCGGATCGCTTCGGCGCTGTCGATCCGGCAGGCAGGGGTGCGCCGGGCGTCCTCCGGGCAGGGGAGCGAAGAGGTCTCGCAGTCGTCCTGGGCGACGTTGGCGTCTCCTTCGAGCCTGCCCGCGCCCTCCGGCACGGCGAACTCCGGCAGCGGCCAGCGCGGCGGCAGCCGGTCGAGCCCGAGCGTGCTGCCTCCGCCGCCGCCGCCGATCGTGTTGACGGTCGCGACCACGATCACGGCCAGGAAGAGGAGCCCGACGACGACCGAGTAGCGGTCCCTCATTCCCGCTCCAGCCAGAGCAGGGTCGCCGGGAGGACGAGGAGGACCCCGGCCAGCGCCGCGGTGAGGTCGACGACGGTGACGAGGCCGAAGTCCCGCAGCATCTGGACGTCGCTGGCGATCAGCACGGCGAAGCCGGCGACGGCGGTCACGCCCGAGGCGAGGACGGCGGCGCCGGTCCGGGCATAGGCCCGCCGCAGGGCCTCCTCGACCCCCGCCCCGCCGCCCCGCTCCTCGTGGAAGCGGCCGACCAGGAGCACCCCGAACTCGGTCGCGATCGCGATCGTCAGCGCCCCCAGGGCCGCCGACATCGGGTTGAGCGGGATCCCGGTCAGCCAGAGCAGCAGCGAGGCCCAGCCGGTCGCCAGCACGGTCGGCACCAACGGCACCAGCGCCCGGCGCCAGGAGCGGTAGATCGCCAGCAGCGCCAGGGCCACCGCGGCGATGCCCGCCAGCGTCAGCCAGTACCGGCTGCTGGAGAGCTCCGAGGCCGATTCCGCCGCGATCACCGAGAGCCCGGCGAGCTCCACCTCCACCCCCTCCGGCGGCCCCCCGGGCTCGCCCGCCTCGCCGACCTGCGACCGCACCCGCTCGACCAGCTCCTGCTGGCCCTCCAGCGACTGCGCCCTGATCCCGAACGAGATCAGCGCCTCCTCGCCGACCTGCCCGGTCTCGGGGTCGAGCGGCGCCACCTGCCGCAGCGCGTAGGGCGACAGCGCCGCCATCGTCGCTTCGATCCGCTCCCGCGTCGGCTTCTCCTCGCCGCGGACGAGGAAGTCCGAGAGCGCCGGGCCGGGGCAGATATCGGCTTGGAGGCAGCTCGGGTTTTCGCCGCCGAACCCGTTGCTCTCCAGCACCCGCCTCTTGAACGCCGCCATCCACTCGATCGTCGCCGGGTCGGTGAAGTCAGGGGCGTGGATGCTGACGTCGAGCTCGCCGGAGACGCCGGTCGTCTCCTGCAGCTCGTTCAGCCCCTCGACCGCCTCGATGCTCTGCGGCGCCAGCTCGCGGATGTCGGAGACGGTCTCGATCCGGGTCCCGGCGGCCCATCCCATCACCGCCAGCGCGACGCCGACGCCGAGAACGGCGGCAGGCCGGGAGAGGGCAAGCGAGAGGAGGCGCTCCGGCGGGCGGGCCCGGCCGGGCGCGCGCTCGGGGAGGGCTCGTCGGCTCAGCGCCGCCGAGCCGACGAGCAGCGCGATCGCGAAGCCGACGCCGACCCCGACAATCAACAGCAGGCCGAACTCGCGCACCATCGGGATCGGGGACAGCTGCAGGGCGAGGAACCCCGCGGCGGTCGCCAGGCACGCCGCCGCGATCGTCGGGCCGCCGCGGGCGGCGGCCTCCTCCACGGAGCCGGTC
>DASZDI010000143.1:0-2793 GCA_035942135.1 Solirubrobacterales bacterium
CTCCACCTCTGTCCCGAGTGCGGTTCGCACCTGGTCCAGCCGACCTCCTGGGAACAGGAAGCCGACCCCTCGCGGTGGCGGCTCTGGCGGCGCTGCCCCGAGTGCGAATGGGCCTGCGAGAGCGTCCACAGCGAGGTCGAGATCGACGACTTCGACGAGCAGCTCGACCTCGGCGCCCGCGAACTGGCGAACGAGCTGCGCTCGCTGGAACACGGCAACATGAGCGAGATGGCCGACACCTTCATCGCCGCCCTCGCCGGGGACCTGATCGGCCCCGAGGACTTCGCCGCTCACCGCTAGCTGTAGCGCTGGACGACGCCGTCGGCGACCAGCGCCAGCAGCTGTCGCTGTTCGGGCTCGAAGCCCGCGCGGTCGAGGGCGCGCTTCGCCTCGGCGACCATCTCCAGCGCCCGCGCCCTGACCCGCTCCAGCACCCCGGTGGCGGCGATGCGGTCGCAGAGCGCCTCCGCGGCGGCGGCGTCGAGATCCCGCAGGTCGACCCCGCGGATGCCCGGGTCGGTCGCCGCGGCCTCGATCAGCGGCAGCGTCACCGTGCCGTCGAGGAGGTCGGTGCCGCGGGCCTTGCCGGTCCGCTCGGGCGGCCCGCTGACGTCGAGGACGTCGTCGAGGAGCTGGAAGGCGAGCCCGATCCCGGCGCCGAACTCGCGCAGGGCCTCGTCGTCGCGGCCGAGCAGGCAGGCGCACTCGAAGAGGCGGGCGGTCTTCAGGCGGCAGCGGGCGAGGTAGCGCTCCTCGGCGACGCCGAGGTCGAAGGCGTCGCGCCGCTGGGCGAGCTCGCCGCGGGCGAGGGCGACGGAGGCGTCGGCGAGGAGCGCGACGGAGCGGGCGTCCCCGGCCTCGGCGAGGAGGGCGAAGGCGCGGGAGAAGAGCAGGTCGCCGGTGGCGACGGCGCGGTCGCGGCCGGAGGTGGCGGCGACGGTCGGCAGGCCGCGGCGCAGCGGCGCTTCGTCGAGGACATCGTCGTGGACCAGGGTCGCCATGTGGACCAGCTCGATCGCGGCCGCGGCGCGGACCGTCGCGGGGTCGCCCTCGGGCCCGGCGCAGAGCAGCACGAGCATCGGCCGCAGCCGCTTGCCGCCCGCCTCGAGGGTCGCGCTCGCGTCTTCGCCGAGCGGCTCGCCCCGGTCGGCGATCGCCTCCTTAAGCAGCTGCTCGACCTCGCCGAGGCGGGCGGGCAGCCAGCGGCTGGAGGCGTCGAGGACTTCCGTCACCGGCGGCGGGACGGAGGAGTGACGGGTCATGCCGCGGCGGGGTCTGGTCACGCCCGCACGCCGGAGTGGATCGCGATGATCCCGCCGGCGAGCACGGTGTAGCGGACGTGTTTGAAGCCGGCGCCATCCATCTTCTCGGCCAGGCCGCGCGGGCTGGGGAAGCTGCGGACCGATTCCGGCAGGTAGGAGTAGGCCTCGGGGTTGCTGGAGAGGGCGCCGAGCAGCGGCACGATCCGGTCGAACCAGAGCGAGTAGAAGAGCGAGAGCGGCGGCCTGGTCGGCTGGGTGATCTCGAGGATCACGGCGCGGCCGCCGGGCTTCAGCACCCGGGCCATCTCCCGCAGGCCGCGGTCGAGGTCGGCGAGGTTGCGGACGCCGAAGCCGACCGTGACGGCGTCGAAGCGCTCGCCGTCGTAGGGAAGCTCGAGCGCGTCGGCCCACTCGAAGCGGACCCCCGCGGCGCCGCGCTCCACCGCCTTCTCCCGGGCCAGGTCGAGCATCGGCTCGGAGAAGTCGCAGCCGACGACGCGGCCGTCAGGGGTGACCAGCTTCGCCAGCTCGAGCGCGAGGTCGCCGGTCCCGCAGCAGACGTCGAGGGCGGAGTCGCCCGGGCCCAGCTCGGTCTGAGCCGCCGCGCGCTCGCGCCAGCGGTGGTGCAGCCCCGCGGTCATCAGCGAGTTGAGCGCGTCGTAGCGGCCCGCGACGCGGTCGAACATGCGGTTGACCTGGCCGGCGAAGTCCGGGGATCGGCGGTTGTCGTTGATCGTGTCCATGGGAGTCAGGGCGCGGGCCCCGTCCCGACCGCCTGGCTAATCGAGCGAGGAGAGGAAGTTCGCGAGCGCGTTGAGTTTTTTCGGCGGCAGGTCACGGTACGACGGCATGATGCCGGGACCGATTTCCACCGAGCGGATGATCGCAGCCCGCGGCACCCGCGAGGCGATGTGGGTCAGCTCCGGGCCGGGGCCGTGGTTGCCGTTCTCGCCGAGCTTGTGGCAGGCGAGGCAGCCGGCGGCGGCGGTGATCTCTTTGCCTTCCTCGTACTTGGCGGAGACCTCCATCTCGACCTCGGTCGGCGAGCCGCCGATCGCGCCGAGGTAGGTGAGGTAGCCCATCGCGATGATCGTCAGGATCCCCGCCGTGGTCGCGATCGGGCGGCGCTCGGGCCGACGCTCGGGGCCGCGGTCGTAGAAGGGCAGCAGCAGCAGCAGGACCATGCAGATGGTCGGGATCCCGATCGTCGCGATCGGGACCAGCTCCGGCGGCTTGATCACGCGCAGGAGCTCGAAGAGGAAGAAGAAGTACCACTCGGGACGGGGCACGTAGGTGGTCGAGGTCGGGTCCGCCTTGGGGCCCGGCTCGGCACCGAGGACAACGGCCAGGAGGATGATCACGGCGACGACGACGACCGCCATCACCGAGTCCTTCATCACCGCGTAGGGGAAGAACGGCTTCCCCTTCTTCTTCAGCAGCTCGTACTCCTCGAGGTACTTCTGCTTGTCCTGGGGCTTCATCGATCTGCCTCGGTCCCGTTGACGGCGGAGCCGTTGACGCGGCCGTTGCC
>DASZDI010000144.1:0-2723 GCA_035942135.1 Solirubrobacterales bacterium
GCTGCTGGGTCATCAGCTCGGCCAGGGTGCCGGAGAGGGCGTCCACCTGGTGGGGGTTCAGCTCGGCGCCGTCGAGCAGCTTCGGCGGCTCGTCGGCGAGGAAGCGCTCCAGCCCGAGCAGCAGCGAGAAGTCCCGCCGCCACTCGATCGAGGGATGCTCGGCGCCCGCGTCGAGCTCCTTCAGGGCGGCGTCCAGCGCCCGCCGCCGCGCGGTCCCGGGGGCCAGCGCCTCCGGCCCCTCGCCGTCGAGCAGGAAGGGCTCGCGGGCGAACGCCGCCGCACGCTCGATGTCGGCGCTTGAAGGAACTGCCGCGTCTGCGGCAACGTCAGTGGTCTTGGCCATAGAAGGCTTCTGGGCTTCCGTCCCAGCCGGATACGGACATACGGCCGGGAACAAGTGAACGAGGATGCGGGGCTCGACTGGAGTCCCCCCCGAAGAACTCACGCGGCTCGCGAACCCGCGAACCGAACGTACGTATTGTACCCACTGAGCGGATGAGTGCGCGAAACAGACCTCTGGCGGCGCTGAGCGCACTGTTGCTGGCGGTGCTTCTCTGCGGCGGGTGTGGAACCGCGGGGAGCAGTGAGAGCGGCGGCTCCCACCCCGACTACGCGAAGGCGCTGGCCGGCGCCCCCGCCCCCCTCGCCGCCCTCCACAAGCAGGCCGACGAGCTGCTGCCGGGCGGCCGCGAGGCTTACGAGGAGCGGATCGAGCAGCTGCGCGGCTACCCGATCGTCGTCAACGTCTGGGCCTCGTGGTGCCTTCCCTGCCGGGAGGAGTTCCCGGTCCTGCAGAAGCTCTCCGCCCGCTACGGGAAGCGCATCGCCTTCCTCGGCGTCAACTCGGAAGACTCGAGCGACGCCGCCGCCACCTTCCTGCGCGAAGAACCGGTGCCCTACCCGAGCTACAGCGACCCCGACAAAGAGATCTTCGAGTCGATCGACGCGCTCGGCTTCCCGGACACCGCCTTCTACGACAGCTCCGGGGAGCTCGTCTACCTCAAGCAGGGCCCCTACCGCGAGGCCTCTGAACTGGAAGCGGACGTGCGCCGCTACGCCCTCGCCGGCGGATAATCGAGAGCGATGGAAGCCTTCGTCGTCATCGCCCTGATCGGTTTCGCGCTGCTCGCCGCCGAGCTGCTGCTGCCGACCGGCGGCGTCCTCGCCCTGATCGGCGTCGCCGGGCTGGTGGCCGCCGGGCTCGTCGCCTTCGGCTCCGACAGCGACCTGGCCGACTACGCCGGCGGCGGCCTGATCGCCCTCGGGATCCTCTCCGGGGTCACCTTCTACTTCGTCTCCCGCAAGGTGCTCAAGGCTCATCGCGACCCCCGCGTCCGCACCGGCACCGAGGAGATGATCGGCGCCGTCGCCGAGGCCCGCAGCTCGATCGACCCCGAGGGGCGGGCCTGGCTGGGCGGGACGATCTGGAGCGCCCGGCTGGCCGACGGGTCCGCGCCGGTCGGGCTGGGGGATAGAGTCAGGGTCGAGGCGGTCGACGGGCTGACGCTGGTGGTGCGCCCGGAGCCGCAGACGGCGGTCCAGTCGAACGAAGGAGCCGGTTGATGGAGGTCTTGGCAGGAATTCTCGTCGTCCTCGCGTTCTTCGCGCTGATCGCGGTCGGGGCCTCGGTGCGGATCCTGCGCGAGTACGAGCGCGGCGTGATCTTCCGCCTCGGCCGCCTGATCGCCCAGAAGGGGCCGGGGCTGATCCTGCTGATCCCGTTCATCGACCGGATGGTCAAGGTCGACCTGCGGACGGTGACGATGAACATCCCGCCGCAGGAGGTGATCACCCGCGACAACGTCCCCTGCCGCGTCAACGCCGTCGCCTACTTCCGCGTCGTCGACTCCAACCGCGCCGTGGTCGAGGTCGAGAACTACCTGATCGCGACCTCGCAGATCTCGCAGACGGCGCTGCGCTCGGTGCTCGGCAAGGCCGAGCTCGACCAGCTGCTGGCCGATCGCGAGCGGCTCAACGAAGAGCTTCAGAAGATCATCGACGAGTCGACCGAGCCCTGGGGCATCAAGGTCACCGCGGTCGAGATCAAGGACGTCGAGATCCCCGAGCAGATGCAGCGGGCGATGGCGCGCCAGGCCGAGGCCGAGCGCGAGCGGCGGGCGAAGATCATCAACTCCGAGGGTGAGTTCCAGGCCGCTCAGAAGCTCACCGACGCGGCCGACATCATCAGCACCAACCCGGCCTCGCTGCAGCTGCGCTACCTGCAGACGCTGCTGGAAATCGGCACCAACCAGAACACGACGGTGGTCTTCCCGCTGCCGATGGACGTGCTCGAGCCGTTCATCGGCACGGGCTCGGCGAAACGAGCCGAAGGCACCGAGCGCCCGGCCCGGCCGACGGCGCCACCGGAGCCGCCGGCCGTCGACGAGCCCGACGCAGACGACCTTCCCCCCTCCCGCTCCTGAGCACGCCCGAGGTACGCATCGACCAGCTGAGCGGGCTGAGGACGATCCTCGCCCCGGGTCGGGCAGCCCGCCCCGACAGCTTCTCGGCGCGCGCGAGCGAGCCGAAGGGCCTTGACAACTGCCCCTTCTGCGAGGGCCGCGAGGAGCGGACGCCGCCGGAGCTCTACGCGACGCGGCCCGATGGCGGCGAGGCCGACAGCCCGGGCTGGACGACGCGGGTGGTCCCGAACCTCTACCCGGCCCTCGGGGACCCGCCCCCGACCGCCGCCACCGCATCGCGTGGTTCCTTTGTCCTAGAGG
>DASZDI010000145.1:0-1578 GCA_035942135.1 Solirubrobacterales bacterium
GAGATCGAGAAGCGCTCGATGCCCGGCATCGACGGCACCTCCTCGCGGACCCCCTCGCCGGCTACTACGAAGGCGGGTTGGATCAGATGGGCCGGGGAGAGCTCGGTCTCGCGGACCAGGCCGCGCAGGGTGTCGGTTCGCCGCATGCGGCGAAGACGGGTGCTTGGGAAGGGCATCGCGTTCGATTCTAGGGAGGAGGAGGTGGGTGCCCCTCACTCAACTTGCTCGGGTGGGGCGTGCACCGGTCGGTCCGAGGGCCGGACAACCGAGAAGTACAAGCCGTTCGGGACACCCACCTCCTCCTCTGAGTACCGTTCGCGCCGATGGACGGGATCGCTACCGCCGCGCTTCGGGCGCAGGACGTCGTCAAGCGCTATGGGGAGCGGGAGGCTTTGCGGGGGGTCAGCTTCGAGGCGGCTGCGGGGGAGTTGGTGGCGATCATCGGACCTAACGGGGCTGGGAAGACGACGTTGCTTTCGATCCTGGCTGGGATTGCTCGGCCGGACGAAGGGACGGTCGATACGTCCGGCAGCACGGTCGGGTGGGTGCCGCAGCAGGCGGCGCTTTACCGGCGGTTGACGGTGGAGGAGAACCTGTTGCTGTTCGCGCGGCTGGAGGGGCACGAGGATCCGCGGGCCTCGGCCGAGGAGATGCTCGAGCTGACCGGGCTGCGGGAGCGGCGCGGGGAGATCGTCGCCCGGCTCTCCGGGGGCAACCAGCAGCGGATCAACATCGCGATCGGGCTGCTCTCGCGGCCGGCGGTGCTGCTGCTCGACGAGCCGAGCGTCGGGCTCGACCCGCGCCAGCGGGCGCGGCTGTGGGAGTTCGTCTCGGCCCTCGCCGGGCGCGGCACGACGGTGATCTTCTCGACCCACGACATCCAGGAGGCCGAGCGCTACGGCAGCCGACTGCTGGTCCTCGCCGACGGCGAGTCGCTCTTCGACGGGCCAACCGAGGGGCTGCGCGAGGCCGTGCGGCGCGAGGCGCCCGAGGCCGCCGACCGTGACTTCGAGACCGCCTTCGTCGCCTACCTGCACCACCGGGGCCACTGATGCGGGGCGTGCGCTGGCTGCTGCTGAAGGACCTGCAGATCCTCCGGCGCTCGCCCCTGCAGGCGGTGCTGCTGGTCGCTTACCCGATCCTGATCGCCGTCCTCGTCGGCTTCGCGATCTCCCGCGGCCCGGAAGACCCGCGGGTCGCCTTCTTCAACGAAGTGCCGGAGGGGAACCGGATCAACGTCGGCGGGCAGGAGCTGCCGAAGGCGAACGTCAAGGACCGGATCTGCAACCGGGTCGAGTGCGTCTTCGTCTCCAGCCGCGAGGAGGCCGAAGCGAAGGTCGAGTCCGGCGACGTGCTGGCAGCGCTGGTGCTGCCTTCCGACCTCGTCAACAAGATCAACTCGCTCTCGACGCTGACCCCGGGCGTGCCGGAAGTCGACGTCCTCGTCAACGAGGAAAACGCGGTCAAGGCCGAACTCGTCGACGACCGCATCACCACCCTGCTGGCGGAAGCGAACCTGGCGATCGCGCGGCGGATCGGCGCCGAAGGCAGCCGCTACCTGCAGCTGCTGGTCAACGG
>DASZDI010000146.1:0-3371 GCA_035942135.1 Solirubrobacterales bacterium
GTCTGGAGGAGGGAGACCCACGCCCTGCTACCGGTTGCGAACCCTCTCGCGAGTCTCCCGCGGGTCCGGGATCGGCACCGCCGAGAGGAGTTTTTTCGTGTACTCGTCCCGCGGGCTCTCGCAGACCTGATCCGCCGCCCCCTGCTCGACCAGTTTGCCGTTGTGCATGACCGCGATCCGGTCGGCGATGTGGCGGACGACGCCGATGTCGTGGGCGACGAAGAGGTAGGCGAGGCCGAACTCGTCCTGGAGGTCGTCGAGCAGGTTGACGATCTGCGCCTGGATCGAGACGTCGAGGGCGGAGACCGGCTCGTCGCAGATCACCAGCTTCGGCTTCAGCGCCAGCGCCCGGGCGATCCCGATCCGCTGCCGCTGGCCGCCGGAGAACTCGTGCGGGAAGCGGTTGTAGTGCTCGGCGGAGAGCCCGACCCGCTCCAGCAGCTCCTGCACTTGGCGCCGCAGGTCCGAGCCGGAGGCGACCTTCTGCAACCGCAGCGGGTCGCCGACGATCTGGCCGACCCGCTTGCGCGGGTTCAGCGACGCGTAGGGGTCCTGGAAGATCATCTGCATCTGCCGTCGCAGCGGCCGCATCTGCCGCCGTCCCAGCCCGGCGATCTCCCGACCCTCGAACCTGACCGAGCCGGAGGTCGGCTCGGTCAGCTGCAGCACCGCCCGGCAGGCGGTCGACTTGCCGCTGCCGGACTCGCCGACCAGGCCGAGCGTCTCGCCGCGCTCGACCTTGAAGTCGATGCCGTCGACCGCGCGCACCTGGTCGACCTCGCGGTCGATCAGCGTCCCGCGCTTGACCGGGAAGTGCTTGACGAGGTCGGTGACCTCGAGCAGCGGCGCCGAGTCGGTCATGCCGGCGGCGCCTCCAGCCCGATCTGCCCCTCGACTACGCGCTTGCGCTGCTTCTCCTCCGGCGTCAGCCAGCAGCGGTCGCAGTGGCCGGGGGACTCGGGGACCCGCGCCACCAGGTCGGGCAGCTGCGGGCACTTGGAGAACTCGTGCGGGCAGCGCGGCCGGAACGGGCAGCCCTCGGGCAGGTCCAGCAGCGAGGGCGGCGAGCCGGCGATCTGCGGCAGTCGCCGCGGACGCGGCCGGTCGATCCGGGTCAGCGAGCCGAGCAGGCCCCAGGTGTAGGGGTGCTGGGGGTCGTAGAAGATCTCGTCGAGCGTCCCCTGCTCGACCACCTTGCCGGCGTACATCACCAGCACCCGGTCGGCGATCTCGGCGACCACGCCGAGGTCGTGGGTGATCAGGATCGTCGCCAGGTTGCGCTCCCGGTTCAGCCGCTCCAGCAGCCGCAGGATCTGCGCCTGGATCGTCACGTCGAGCGCCGTCGTCGGCTCGTCGGCGATCAGCACCTCGGGCTCGAGCGCCAGCGCCAGCGCGATCATCGCCCGCTGCCGCATCCCGCCCGAGAACTCGTGCGGGTAGTCGTCGACCCGCTGCTCGGCGTCGGGGATGCCGACCGCCTCGAACAGCTCCACCGCCCGCGCCCGCCCCTGCTCCTTCGAGACGTCGGGACGGTGGGCGCGGATCGCCTCGACGATCTGGCTCCCCAGCCTGTAGACGGGGTTGAAGGAGGTCATCGGGTCCTGGAAGACCATCGCGATCCGCTCGCCGCGCAGGCGTCGGATCTCCGCGTCGCCGGCCTCCAGCAGGTCCGTCCCGCCGAACCTCACCGAGCCCTCGATCCGCGCGTTCTTGGCGCGGGTGAGGCCGATGATCGTCTGCGCGGTGACGCTCTTGCCGGACCCGGACTCGCCGACGATCGCCAGCACTTCCCCGGGGGAGAGGTCGAAGTTGACGCCGTCCACCACTTGCAGCACGCCCTCTTCGGTGGCGAAGCCGACGCGCAGGTCCTGGACGGAGAGGAGCGGGTCGGGGCTCATTCGGAGGCGCTCTCCCCCAGCCGCACCCGCGGGTCCAGGTAGGCGTAGACGAGGTCGACCAGGGTGTTCATGAGGACGACGAAGAAGGCGCCGTAGAGGGTCACTCCCATGATCGGCGGGAGTTCGAATTTTTCGACGGCTTCAGCCGCGTAGAGGCCGACGCCGTCGATGTCGTAGATCGCTTCGGTGATGATCGCGGTGCCGGCGATGGTGGCGCCGAAGTCGAGGCCGAAGAGGGTGATGACCGGGATCAGCGAGTTGCGCAGCACGTGCCGGGTCATCACCTGCCGCTCGCTCAGGCCCTTGGCGCGGGCGGTGCGGACGTAGTCCTCGTTCATCACGTCGAGCATGTTCGAGCGCACGACCCGGCTGTAGAACCCGATCGAGATCGCGGCGAGCGTGACCCAGGGCAGGATCAGGTGGTTCGCCCACTCCCAGGGGTCTTCGCCGAAGGGGACGTACTGGCCGTTGGGGAAGATTTCGAGCTGGTTGGCGAAGACGTAGATGAGGACGGGGGCGAGGAGGAAGACGGGGATCGAGATCCCGGCGATCGAGATGCCGGTGAGGACGCGGTCGAGCCAGCCCCCGGCCCTGATCGCGGAGAGATAGCCGAGCAGGAGGCCGAAGAAGAGCCAGATCGCCGCCGCCCCGATCGTCAGCGAGAGGGTCGCCGGGATCCCTTCGACGATCTTGTCGTCGACCGGGATCCGCGGTTCGTACTGGACGAGCTCGCCGGTGAAGATCTTCTCCATCATCGTCAGGTACTGCTGGGGCAGGGGGTCGTCGAACCCCCATTCCGCTTCGATGCTCTTGACGAGGAGGGGGGTGGCGTTCTTGCCGGCCAGGGTCTGCGCCGGGTTCTGCTTGGGCAGGACCATGAAGACGACGAAGACGATCACCGAGACCGCGAACAGGACCCCGACCATCCCCAGGAAGCGGCGGACGACGAAGCGCGCCATCAGACCGCCCCGCCCTTGGCGCCGGCGACGCCGGCCTGCGCCTCGAACTGCAGCGCCGCGTCCATCCTCTGCTTCCCGCGCGGGTCGAGGGCGTCCCGCAGGGCGTCGCCGATGATGTTCAGCGACAGCACCGTCAGCATGATCATCGCCCCGGGGAGGATCGCCAGCAGCGGCTGGATCTTCAGCAGGTCGACCCCGATCGAGATCATCGTCCCCCAAGAGGAGTTCGGCGGCTGCACGCCGGCGCCGAGGAAGGAGAGCCCCGCCTCGAAGATCATCGCGTTCGCGATCATCAGGGTGAAGAAGACGATCACCGTCGAGGCGAGGTTGGGGAGGATCTCGCCGAACATCACCCGCAGCGGCCCCGCCCCCTGCGCGATCGCGGCCTCGACGAACTCTTTCTTGCTCAGCGCCAGCACCTGGCCGCGGATCGGCCGGGCGATGTAGGGGACGGTGAAGATGCTGATGATCCCGATCGGGATCAGGAGCGAGCCGCCGGAGAGTTCGAGTGGTC
>DASZDI010000147.1:0-2742 GCA_035942135.1 Solirubrobacterales bacterium
CCCCCCCCGCGACCACACCACCGTCCTCAACTCCCTGCGCCGGGTCGAAGCGAGCCTCGGCGAGGACGTCGAGCTCGCCGAGAAGGTCCGCGAGTTACGCGGAGCTATCCACAACCCGGTCCCCGGGGAGCGCTGACAGCCGCCGGCGCTGCAAGAATCCCCAAGCTCCCACAGCGGCTTCCACACCCCGCAAACCGCTGCACCACGCCGAATCACCCGCCACACCGACTTTTTCCACAAGCCCTAACTCAACTCAAGAAGGCATCTATCTCACTTGAAGCTCACGACTAAACGAGAAGACCTCGTCTCCAAGCTCTCGATCGTCTCCAGGGCTGTCTCCACCCGCGCCGCCACCCAGGCGCTCTCCGGCGTGCTCCTCTCCGCCGGCGACGGGCGCGTCACCCTCTCCGCCACCGACCTCGATCTCGGGTTGGAGACGGGCCTCGAGGCCGAGGTCGAGCAGGAGGGCGCGATCCTCCTCCCCGGGCGCCTCTTCGCCGAGCTCGCCCGCTCCCTCGCCGACCCGGTCGTCGAAATCGAATCGCGCGAGGCGGAGCGCGACGTCGAGATCCGCAGCGGCAGCTCCAGCTTCCACCTCCGCGTCCTCCCCGTCGAGGACTTCCCGAAGCTCCCCCAGCCGCAGGAGGAGCCGGGCCTGAGGATCCCCGCCGCGGCGCTCCAGGCGAGCATCGACCTGGTCGCCCGGGCGGCCTCGCGGGACGACATGCGCCCGGTCCTGACCGGCGTCTTCGTCTCCGCTGCCGGCAAGGAGATGACGATGGTCGCGACCGACTCCTACCGGCTGGCCGTGAAGCGGACCGAGCTGGAGGCTGACCTCGGCGGCGAGCTGGAGGCGAACATCCCGGCCCGGGCGCTGCGCGAGCTGGGGCGGATCCTCTCCTCCGAGGGCGCCGGCGAGGCGACGATCTCGTTGCTGACCAACCAGGCTGTCTTCCAGGCAGGGACGATCCTCCTCTCGACGAGGCTGATCGACGGGCAGTTCCCCAACTTTCGACAGCTCCTGCCCGAGTCCTACGAGCACGACGTCCGCCTGCCGCGCTCGGACTTCCTCGACGTCACCCGCCGGGTCAGCCAGCTGGCGCAGCGCAACGCGCCGTTGCGGCTCTCCTTCGAGTCGGGGCAGTTGACCGTCGCCGCGGAGACGCCCGACGTGGGGGACGCCCGCGAGACGATGCCCGCCGCCTTCGAGGGCGAGTCGCTGGAGATCGGGTTCAACCCCGAGTTCCTCAAGGAGGGAATCGAAAGCGTCGCCGGCGACGAGGTCCTGATCCGGCTGATCTCACCGCTGCGGCCGGGGCTGCTGGAACCGGTGGAGGGCGACGACTTCCGCTACCTGGTGATGCCGATCCGCCTCAACGTCTGAGGTGATGGCCCGGTGCTCGTCACCGCGATCGAGGCGAAGCCGCTGCGCAGCCTCGACCGGGTCCGGGTCGAGCTCGCGCCGGGGATCGTCAGCGTCATCGGCCCCAACGGGACCGGCAAGACGAACCTGGTCGAGGCGCTCTACTTTGCCCTCACCGGCCGCTCGTTCCGCACCTCCGACCGCCGCGACCTGATCCCTTTCGGCGGCTCGCTGGCGCGAGCGGAAGCGACGATCCGCGACGAGGACGGGCTCGAGCGCAAGCTCCTCGCCGCGGTCAGCCGCACGGAAGGCCGCCGGCACCTGCTCGACGGCAACCCGGCGGACCCGGCGACGCTGGCGCGCAGCCGCCCTCCCGTCGCCGTCTTCGCCCCGGACCGGCTGACCCTGGTCAAGGGTCCGCCGGCGGAGCGGCGCGCCCACCTCGACGGCTTCGTCGCCGCCCGCTGGCCGGCGCGGGGTGAACTGCGGAAGCGGTACGGGCAGGCGGTGGCGCAGCGCAACGCCCTACTCTCGCGGCTCTCGGGCGGGTTCGGCTCGCCGGAGGACCTGCGGATCTGGGACGCGGGGCTCGCCGAAGCCGCCGCGCCGCTGATCGAGGCGCGGGCCGAGGCGATCGCCGAGCTCGCGGGGCCGTTCTCCGAGGCGGCGGCGGAGCTCGGGCTGGAGGGCGGCGGCACCCTCGAGTACGCGCCGCGGGCGTCGGGCTCCGTCGACGAACTCCGTGCCGGCCTGGAGGAGCGGCGCGAGCAGGACATCCGCATGGGCCGTAGCTCCTGGGGCCCGCACCTGGACGAGCTGAAGCTTTCTGTCGGAGGCAGGTCGCTGCGCCGCTACGGCTCCCAGGGCCAGCAGCGGGCCGCCCTGCTCGCGCTTCTCTTCGCCGAGCGCGCCGCCCTGCTCGCGGCCCGGCGGGTGACGCCGCTGCTGCTGCTCGACGACGTAATGAGCGAGCTCGACCCCGGCCGTCGCGACCGGCTCGTCGCCCGGCTCGACGACGGCGGTCAGGTCCTGATCACCGCGGCGGACGAAGAATCTGTCCCGGCGGCCGCTCTCGCGTCGGTGGTGCGGATGCCGTCGCCGCAGGATGAGAGCGTGGCCGCATGAGCCGCCGCCGAGCCCCTCGACCCGCCGCCGGCGCCTTCCAGGCAGCCCTGCAGCGGGCCGCTCCCAAGACCCCGCTGGCGGGGGTCCAGGCCGCCTGGGTCGCGGCCGTCGGCGAGCAGCTCGCCGCCGTGGCGACGCCGGTCTCCGAGCGCGGTGGAACGCTGACGATCGAGTGCGCGGACGCGGTTTGGGCGCAGGAGCTGGACCTGATGCAGGAGACCCTCCTGGAGCGGCTGCGGGGGCAAGTGGGGGAC
>DASZDI010000148.1:0-2949 GCA_035942135.1 Solirubrobacterales bacterium
CATGGGAGCCGCGACATTGTTCCGTGGTTCCTTTTGCACCTATGCGGTGCATTAGGAACCACGGAACTCAGCCGGCGAGTCCGAGCCGGAGCTGGCCGTCGGTCGGCTCCGGCTCCACCGCCTCGGCGCTCTCGAAGCCGGCGACGCGGACGCCGAGCAGCCGCACCGGCCGCTGCGGGTCGTAGGCGCGCAGCAGGTCGAGCGCGATCGGGCCGACGACGGCGGGGTCGTTGGTCCGCCCCTCGATCGTGTGGGAGCGGGTGACGTTGGTCCAGTCGTCGAGCCGCACCTTGATCCCGATCGTCCGGCCCTCCAGCTCGCGCTTGCGCAGGCGCCGACAGAGCTCCTCCGAGAGCTCTGTGATGTGGCGCTCCAGCTCCGCGCGCCGACGAACGTCGACGTCGAAGGTGATCTCGGTCGACTGGGACTTGGTCTCGTGCTCGGGCGTGACCGGCGTCTGGTCCCAGAGGTTGCCGCGAGCGTGCAGCCAGGCGCCGGAGCGCGGCCCGAAGGTCGATTCCAGCTCCTCGCGCTCGCGCCGCCGCAGGTCGGCGAGCGTGCGGACCCCCATCGACTCGAGCCGGGCTACGGTTTTCGGCCCGATCCCGGGGATGAGGCCGGGGGAGTGGTCCGCGAACCGCTCCAGCGCGTCCTCCCGCGAGAGTACGACCAGCCCCCTGGGCTTCCCCAGCTCGCTGGTGATCTTGGCCAGCAGTCGGCTCTCCGAGATCCCGACCGAGCAGGTCAGCGAGGTCTCCGCCCGGATCTCCGTCTGCACCCGCCGCATCGTCGCCTTGGGGGAGAAGAGCCCGGTCAGGTCCAGATAAGCCTCGTCCAGCCCCACGACCTCGACCACCTCGACGTTCCCCCGCAAGCTGTCCATGACCTGCCCCGAAGCCTCCCGATAGGCAGGGAAGTCCGGCCGCAGGTAGACCGCATCGGGCATCCGCCGCCGAGCCACGGCCGCCGGCATCGCCGAATGAATCCCCGCCAACTTCCGCGCCTCATAGCTGGCCGTGGTCACCACCGCCCGCGGCCCCGACCCGCAGACGACCACCGGCTTCCCCCGCAGCTCCGGCCGCCGCCGCAGCTCAACCGACGCGTAGAACGCGTCCATGTCGAGATGGGCGATGGTGCGCGACCACTCCTTCATGCATCCAGAGTAAGCGCGATCTCAGCGGATGAACCGGGCCTTGCGGGCCGACTCAGGATTCCACTTCCAGCATCAGCCGTTCGGGGCGGGGAAGGGTCGCGATCGGCTCTTTGCCGAAGGAATAGACCTCCAGCTCAGCCAGGCACCCATCCTTGGCGAAGAGCAGCACGCCGCCGATCGGATCGCCGACCTCGTCGAAGATCGTCGCCTGATTCGGGATCGGGCGGGGAACAGCATCGTCGGCCGGGGCTCTGTCGACGGCCAGTTCCACAGTTGCGCAGCCGCACCCGCAGCGGCCCACCACCTTGGCAGTGGGAACCTGCGCAAGGAGCTCGGCGCGGCCGTCGAAGTCGGCGTGGTCCAACAGCACGCGGATGACCGCGGTCTCCTCAGGCTGCAGCGGCCTCGGCTCCACTCGCTGAAGGTATCGGCCGCCCGGGGCTAGGTAGGCTGATGTCGATGGCTTCCCCCGAGGCGAAGAACCTGGAGGCGATCTCGAAGGCGATCGACCAGCACAACATGAACTGCCCGTTCCCGGCGGCGGAGGTGCGGATGAACCCGTTCGAGGTCGAGCGGCTGGGCTGGGAGACGATCCGGGGGTTGCCGGTGGTGCCGGACGGGGAGATCGGGACGGGGCGGTTCCGGATCGTCTGCTCCCGGGACATGGAGGACGACGGGCTGGAGATCACCGAGGCCGTCGGCAAAGAGCTGGAGACGGTCGCGCCGGCTCGGAACTGATCGCGAGTCCGCGCGAACCCGTCCTCAAGACGGGTTGAGGCGGACTTGGCGAAGCTAGATCTCGTTGTAGAAGTCGAGGCCCGAGCGTTCCATCCAGTTCTGGGCCTCGATGTTGAGCTGGTACAGCTCGCCGGTCCAGATCAGGACCCCCATGCCGATCAGGATCAGGCCGCCGGTGACCACGATCGCCTGGTAGTGGCGCTTGACGACGGCGAAGGCGGTGGTCATCTGCGAGAAGGCGACGGCGGTGAGGAGGAAGGGGATCGCCAGGCCGGCCGAGTAGACCGCGAGGAGGAAGGCGCCGTGACCGGCCGAGTCGGTCAGCGAGGCGGCGGTGAGGATCGCTCCCAGCGTGGGGCCGATGCAGGGGCTCCAGGCGATCGCGAAGGCGGCGCCGGCGACGATCGGCCCGCCCGTGCCTGCTCGCTCCATGAGCGCGTCGACGTGCCATTGGCGGTTGAGGCGGGTGATGAAGAGGGAGCCGACGAAGAGCAGGCCCATCGCGATCATCAGCACGGCGGAGATCTTTTCGAGCAGGACTTTGTTGTCGTCGAGGAACGAGCCGATCCCGGTCGCGGTCAGCCCGAGGAGGATGAAGATCGTCGAGAAGCTCGCCACGAACAGCAGGCTCGGGCCGAGCACCCGGCGCCAACCCACGTTCTCCAGCTCGCTCGCCGAGACCCCGCTCACCGCCGACAGATAGCCGGGCACCAGCGGCAGCACGCAGGGGGAGAGGAAGGAGACGACCCCCGCGGCGAGCGCGGCGAGGATTCCCACTCCCGAGGCGGGATCGGTGCTGACGGCGGCGAGAAACACGGCCTCTTCAGGTTATCTCCACCGAGTCCGCGGGGAACCGCCTATACCGCGGTCTGTCGCGGACTCGGTGCCCCGCGCGCTAGATTTGGCCGGCTAGCCAAAACAAGGAGCGAGGATCTTGAGCAACCGCACGTTCGTGATCGGGGTCGGGATGACCAAGTTCGAGAAGCCCGGGACCAAGGAGGGCGACTACCCCGATTGGGCCAAGGAGGCGGGGGAGAAGGCGCTCGCCGATGCCGGCG
>DASZDI010000149.1:0-5801 GCA_035942135.1 Solirubrobacterales bacterium
GCGCGGCGAGCTCGCCCAGCGCTTCCCGCGGCGCGGCTCGCGTGAGCTGGGGCGCGCCCTGCGCCGGGCGGTCTCGCTCTGCTTCGTGATCGAGCGCCGCGGGCCCGACGGCGCCTTCCACCTCGCGGTCAGCAGCGAGGGTTGGAACCTCCATCGCAATGGGTAGCAGGGGACGGTGACCGCCACGCCCCCCGACGACGGATCGACCCTGCGTGAGGTCCCTTCGCCGATCGCGGGCTACGCCGAGCCGGAGAGGCGCCCTCCCTTCCTCCCCTACCTCGCCCTGATGAGCGTCTTCGGCTCGCTGCTCGGCGCCGCGCTGCTGGTGGCGAGACGGCAGGAGCGCGAGCTGCCCGAGCAGGTCAGCCCCGGCCAGGTGCTGCTGGTCGGCACCGCCTCCCACAAACTCAGCCGCATCCTCACCAAGGACAAGGTGACGAGCCCGCTGCGCGCCCCCTTCACCGAACTGGAGGGCATGGGCGGGCCCGCCGAGGTCAAGGAGCGCTCCCGCGGGACCGGACTGCGCAAGGCGATCGGCGAGCTGCTGATCTGCCCGTTCTGCCTCGGCCTCTGGGTCGTCGCCGCCTTCTCGGTCGGGCTCGTCTTCGCCCCCCGCGTGACCCGCTTCGTCGCCTCCCTCTTCTCGGCCCTGACGGTCTCGGACTTCTTCCAGATCGCCTACAAGGCGGCCGAGGAGAAGGGCTTGGGCTAGTCCGAGTACTTGAGGTTTCGGCAAACGCGCCGAAGGGGTACGGTCCTTCCACCATGCAGGAGAACCGCCTTGCCTGGATCTTCGGCTCGTCTCGCAGCGGCAGCACCTGGCTGCTGAAGATGCTCTCCGACCTCGAGGGCGTGGTCCCGGTCGACGACCCGCACCTCGGCCACCACCTCGGTGTCTGGCGGCCGATCCCGCTGGCCTGGGCGGCCTGCGAGGACCCGCCGGAGCTGAAGACCCTGCTCGAGGTCAAGGCCGAGGAGCCCGGCTACTTCTTCGCCGAGCGCTACCGCGAGGCCTGGGAAGAGCCGCTGCGGCAGCTGATCGCGGCGCGCTTCGAGGCCCAGGCGACGGAGGCCGGGGTCGAGGACCCGGCGGGGGCGGCGGCCTTCGTCGTCAAGGAGCCCGGCTCGCACGTCGCCCCGCTCCTGGCCAGCCTCTTCCCCGCCTCGAAGGTGATCTTCCTCCTCCGCGACGGCCGCGACGTCGTCGACTCCTGGCTCGACGCCTACAGCGACGGCTCCTGGGCGATCCCCGGCGGCGCCTTCCCGGTCTCCGAGGAGGGGCGCATCCCCCTGATCAGGTGGCTCTCGGCCGTCTGGGCCTACCGCAGCCGCGCCGTCCGCGAGGCCTACGAGTCCCGCGACCCCGAGGCCCGGATCCTGATCCGCTACGAGGACCTGCGCGGCGAGACCGAGGCCTGCATGACCCGGATCTGCGAGATGATCGGCGTCGACCCGGCGCCGGTCGCCGAGGTGGTCGAAAGCCACCGCTTCGAGAAGCTGCCCCGCGCCGACCGCGGCCGCCGCTCGTTCACCCGGCAGGCGCGGGTGGGCGGCTGGCGCGACAACCTCAACCTCGCCGAGCAGGAGGCGATGCACGAGGCGATGGGCGAGGCCCTGGCCGAGTTCGGCTACGAGCAGGACTCGCAGCTCGCCGCCGCGGGCTGAAGCGCCCTAGGACCGCAGCCAGTCGAGCCAGCCGGCGGCGAGGACCAGCCGCGCGATCTCCTCGTAGCCGCCGGCGCCGGGATGGGCGCCGTCGCCGGCCGCCACTTCCTGCCGCCAGACGTGCGAGCGCCGCAGCTCCTCGGCGAGCGGCGCGAAGGGGACCCTGCGCTCCTCGCAGAGCTCCTCGAAGGCGGCCGAGAGGGCGACGATCCGCTTGTTCGCGGCTTCCTCGTCGACCGCCGCCGGGCCGACGAGGAACGGGCGCGTCCCCAGCTCCCCGGCGCCGTCGAGGGCGGAGCGCAGGGCCCGCAGCGATTCCTCCCGCGAGCAGCGCAGCTCCCCCTCGCGCAGCGAGACGTCGTTGACGCCGAAGGCGAAGACCGCCCTCGAGTCGCTGCCGTCGTCCGGCAGCCGCGGCGCCGCCTCCGCCCGCCAACGAGCCGCCACCTCGACCGAGGTCTGGCCGCGGACGCCGAGGTTGTACGGGGTGACGGGAACGCCCGCCGCGATCGAGGCCGCGGCGACCCGCCCGGTCCAGCCGAGCGCCCGCGGGTCCCCCGCGCCGACGGTGTGCGAGTCCCCGCAGAAGATGAGGTAGCGCTCCGGCATACGACGCACTTTCGCGGACTCGCGGGTCAGGAGCGAGCGACGGCCGGGGCTCCCTCGCCCTCGCCCGCCTCGGCCTCCTCGCGGTCCCCGAAGGCGGTCTCGGGGATCAGCGCGATCACCGCGAGGACCAGCAGCGAGGCGCCGATCAGCAGGAAGCTCGGCGCCAGGTCGTTGTCGGTCAGCTTGATCAGGCCGGTGGCCATCAGGGGGGCGGTGCCGCCGAAGACGGCCATGCCGAGCCCGTAGCCGACGGCGACGCCGCTGTAGCGGGTCGCGGTCGAGAACAACTCCGTGAAGGCTGGGGTCGAGGGCCCGGTGAACACGACGACGAGCAGCATCAGGACGACCGAGCCCACGAGGATGGAGGGGAAGGTGCCCTCGCTCATCAGGTCGAACAGCGGGTAGGCGCCTACGGCCAGTGCCACCGCGGCCGCGGCCATCATCGGCCGTCGCCCGATCCGGTCGGAGAGCAGCCCGGCGACGGGGGAGAGCCCCGTGAAGAGGAGGGCGCCGACGGTCGCCGCGAGCAGCGCCTCGGCGGGATCGGCCGCGACCACGGTCTGCAGCCACGAGGGCACGAAGGTGGCGGTGAGGTAGTAGGTGAGGCCCGAGTAGCCGACCAGCAGGAATACCGCCCCCAGGCGGCCGCGCTCGGTCGCCAGCAGCGTGTGGATCGGTGCCTCGGCCAGCGTGCCGGACGCCTGCGCTTCCTTGAAGCGCTCGGTCTCATCCATCCGGCGGCGCATCACGAAGGCGAAGACCCCGATCCCCGCGCCGAGGAAGAAGGGCAGTCGCCATCCCCACGATTCCATCTGCCCGGTGGAGAGGAGGGCGTGCAGGACGGTGACGGCGAGGGAGCTGAGGAGGAAGCCGATGCCCGCGGTCGACTGGGCGAGGTTGGTGAAGAGGCCGCGGCGCCCCGGCGACGCGCTCTCCTCGAGCAGGACGATCGAGCCGCCGAACTCGCCGCCGACCGAGAAGCCCTGGACCAGGCGCAGGAGCACGAGCAGCATCGGCGCCGCCACGCCGATCGTCGCGTGGGTCGGCAGCAGGCCGATCAGGACCATCGGCCCGGACATCATCGCCACCGAGAGGCTTAGCGCGGCCTTGCGGCCGTGGCGGTCGCCGTAGCTGCCGAAGAAGAGCGCTCCCAGCGGCCGCATCAGGTACCCGGCGGCGAAGACGCCGAAGGTCGCCATCAGCGAGGCGAGCTGGTCGCCGGAGGGGAAGAACAGCGCGGCGATGATCGGCGAGAGGTAGAGGTAGAGCGTGAAGTCGAACCACTCCAGGGTGGTCCCGATCGCGCCGAAGATGACCGGGCGCCGCTTCGCCGCTGCCGCGCTGGAGTCCTCCGCCATGGCCGCGCAGACTAGCCGCGTCGGCGGCGGGCCACCCGTCTCGGGCTCCGCCGGACCGGCAGAATCGAGCCGTGATCGCCGTCATCTCCGACACCCACATGCCGAAGGGCAACCGGGCGCTGCCGGCGGGGTGCGTGGAGCGGGTCCGGGCCGCCGAGGCGGTGATCCACGCGGGCGACTTCTCCGCCGCCTCGGTGCTGGCGGAGCTGGAGGGCCTCTGCCCCAGGGTCCACGCCGTCCACGGCAACGTCGACGACGCCGAGCTGCGCGCCCGGCTGCCGGAGTCGATCGAGATCGGCCTCGGCGGCCACACCGTCGCCGTCGTCCACGACTCCGGCCCGAGCCGCGGCCGCCTCGCCCGCATGCGGGCCCGCTTCCCCGGCGCCGACGCCGTCGTCTTCGGCCACAGCCACCTGCCCCTGCACGAGCAGGAGGACGGCTTCCAGGTCTTCAACCCCGGCAGCCCGACCGAGCGCCGCCGCGCCCCCCGCCACTCGATGGGCCTCCTCCACCTCACCGCCGCGGGCCTGCGCTTCGAGCACGTCTGGTTATAGACAGTTTGGCCCGGGGCCGGGCGTGGTACCTGGATCGCACTTCCCCCAACCACCCGACACACCCCGACAGGAGGACGACGATGGCGGAGTTGACGACTTTGGAGGAGAAGCTCGCCGAGGTGCTGGGGCTCGCCCAGGCCGCGCAGAAAGCGACCGAGAAAGTCGAGGGCCTCGTCGAGGACGAGAGCATCGCCGCGATCCTGCGGCAGCAGCGCGAGGAGGCGGCGGAGACCGAGCGCCGCTGCACCGAGGCGGCCGAGGCGCGCGACGGCAAGAAGACGGCGATCCTCGAAAAGGCCCAGGAGACCAAAGGCGAGGCGACCGAGATGATGGACACCTACCTCGGCGACGAGGGCGACGGGCTCGACGGCTTCGAGTTCATGACCATGGCCGAGGCCGGCGAGGTCGGCCACTGGATGGTGCTGCGGAAGCTCAACGAGCAGGCCGGCGAGACCCAGATCTCCGAGCTGACCGAGTGGGCGCTGCCGATCCAGGAAAAGCACTTCAGCGACACCAAGGAGTGCGCGCTGCAGCTGGCCGGGGAGAAAGACCCCTACGAGGAGGCCTGACCCGCCCGATGGCGAACGCGGACCCGGCCCGCTACCTGGCCATCTACCTCAACGACCACCTGGCGGGGGCCACGCTCGGCGTCGAGCTGGCCCGCCGCCTGCGGTCGAGCAACCGCGGCGACCCCGAGTTCGGCGAGCCGCTGGCGCGGATCTGCGCCGAGATCGAAGCCGACCGCGAGACCCTGGTCCGGCTGATGGACAAGCTCGGGGTCAAGCGCAACCCGGTCAAACCGGCCCTCGCCGTCGCCGGCGAGCGCCTCGGGCGGCTGAAGCTGAACGGGCACCTGCGCGGCTACTCGCCGCTCAGCCGGGTGCTCGAGCTGGAGGGGATGGCGGGCCTGATCGGGGCGAAGATCCAGATCTGGAACGCGCTCGAGCAGAGCTACGGCGAGAGCCTCGACGGCTTCGACTTCCACGAGCTGGCGGCGCGGGCCGACAACCAGGGGCAGCGGGTCGAGGACCTCCACCTCGCCGCCGCCCAGCGGGCGCTGCCCGCGGCGACCAGCAGCGGGCAGGGCATCCCCTGACCGCCTCTCGCCGAGGCAGGTGGAAAAATGCCTCGCCGTGACGGGGGCCGACGAGAGGTGAGCGGCGAGTTGCCCCAGTCGGGGGCCACCCTGGCCGTGGTCGAGCCCGCGAAGCCCGCCGCGGTCCCGTTGCTGCGCCACAGCGCCCAGGAGTTCGCCGCCGCCCTGGGCGCCGCCGAGGAGCTGGTCTCCGACGTCGCCCTGGCCGTCTCCGAGGCGGTCACCAACGTCGTCAAGTACGCCTACGCGGCCGGCGTCGACGGCAGCATCGAACTGGCCGGCTCGGTCAAGCGCGACCGGCTCGAGATCTGGGTGCGGGACCGCGGCACCGGCTTCGGCAAAGGCTCCGAAGACGGCCTCGGCCTCGGCCTCTCGATCATCGCCCGCCTCTGCGAGGACATGAAGATCGTCCAGGAGGGCGCCGGGACCGAGGTGCGGATGCGCTTCCGGCTCGCCTAGCCGGCTAGGCGACGGCCATCGAGACCGGCCACTGGTCGGCGACCGATTTCGCCGCCGCCC